>PAKC01000037.1 GCA_002706205.1 Halobacteriovoraceae bacterium | reverse complement strand
TAATATGAGTGATGTTTCTAAGACTGATGATAAGGTTCAAGCTAAAAATGTAAATCCAGAAAAACTTAAACCCAAATATAAAGAAGAAAAGATTAAGCTGTCTAACGCTAATGTTGCTGTGGAGATTGATAATAGTCTGAGTATTGTTTCTTTAACTTCAGCTAATTCTAATTTAAGTCTTAATGATATTTTCGATCAACATTTCAACAAAGTAATTCTTTTGGATAATAATAAAAAGAAAGAAGCACATTTTTCTTTTAATAAAATTTCTGATTCTAAAGTTGAGATTGTTGATACTGAAGATAATTTGACTGGTTCTATAATTCTTAAGGATGATAATTTTTTAGAATTTAATTTGAAGAGTGAACAAAATTTTGTTCCTAGTATTTTATTGTCTTCTTCTGAGCAAGAGATGGATGATGGGCAAAAATACAATTCTTTTGTTGCCTATGGAAATGATTTAGAGATTATTCAAGTTGGTGATGAGGATATTGAAAAAATCGAATCTAAACTTGAATGGGTGGGGTTAGATTTTAATTACCATTTATTTGGCTTTATCTTAGATAAAAATTTACTTTATAAGATGCAAACTCAAGGTAATAACTTGCAATTGGCAACTATTATGCCAGTTCAACAATTTAATTACCAAGTTTTACTTATAAAGAAAAACTATGATGATTTAATTTCAGCCGGAAATAATCTCAGTAAGGCTGTTGATTTTGGAATGTGGGAAATCATTGCTGTTCCAATTTTGCGTGGGCTTCAATACTTTTATTCACTCTTTCAAAACTATGGTATTGCGATTATTGTTTTAACTATCTTAATTCGTTTTCTTACCTTTCCGTTGCAGTATAAATCATTTAAAAGTATGAAAAAAATGCAAGTAATTCAGCCCGAATTAAAGGAAATTAAAGAAAAATATAAAGATAATCCCCAGAAGGTGCAGCAGGAGACAATGGCTTTATTTAAGAAAGCCGGTGCAAATCCCTTGGGGGGATGTTTGCCGATGTTATTGCAAATGCCAGTATTTTTTGCTTTCTATAAGGTCCTTTTTACTTCAGTTGAGTTAGTTGATGCGCCTTTTTATTTTTGGATTTCTGATTTAAGTGAAAAAGACCCTTTTTATATTCTCCCTGTTCTGATGGGTCTTGCCATGTTTCTTAATATGAAATTAACACCTTCTACAACGATGGATCCAGCTCAACAGAAGGTCATGATGTTAATGCCAGTTATGTTTTCATTGTTTATGATCAATCTTCCTTCAGGTCTGACTTTGTATATTTTAATTTCAACAATTGTAGGAATGTTACAACAGTTATTTGTTTATAAAAAAACAGCTTAATGTATGGATATTTATAATAGTACTGATGATATAATAGCTTGCAGTACTGGTGATATTGGTAATACTGCCATTGCTGTTATAAGGCTTTCTGGGGATAATTTTTTAGATAGAATTAATGATCTATTTGATATTAATTTGTTAGAGATTAAGCCTCGATATGCCTATTTTTGTACTATGTCCTGGCGTGATAGTGTAATTGATGAATTAGTTCTTACTTTCTATAAAAATCCACATTCTTATAACGGCGAAGATGTTTTAGAGTTATCAGTCCATGGTAATCAAATTAATATTCGTCGTATTATTGATATTTTTTGTGATTTTAAAAAATTTAGAAGAGCTAAGCCTGGAGAATTTACATATAGGGCACTTCAAAACAACAAGCTTTCTCTTTCGCAGGTAGAGGGTTTGGATTTATTACTTAACGCAAATTCTATTTTTTCCTTAGATCAAGGTTTTTCATTGCTAAGTGGAAGCTTGCAAGAAAGTTTTAGGTCTTTACATGATTCATATTTAAAACATAGATCTTGTGTTGAGTTTGGCTTTGATTTCCTTGAGGATATCGGTGAGAAACAGCATGAATTTTTATTTAAGGAGTCACTTAATCAATTAAAAAATGATATCTATAAACTTCACAATAAGGTTTCAAATCAAAAGCATAATTTAATTAAGCCTGAGATTACTTTATTTGGGCCTCCTAATTCAGGTAAGAGTACATTGTTTAATATTCTTTTAGATAGTAATAGGGCACTTGTCTCAAATACCGCAGGGACAACTCGAGATTATCTAAGTGAGGATATTTTTATTAATGGAAACTTTTTTAGTTTGGTTGATACGGCAGGTTTACGTGTTTCTGATGATGCTATTGAGTCTGCAGGAGTTGAAGTAGCTAAAAAAATCATTTCTACTTCTTTTTATAGAATTTTAGTTATTAATCCTTTTGAGTTTGATAGTGAATACTTTGCTAGTTTCGCTGATTTTACTTTTGATTTATTAATCTTTACTCATATGGATATTACTGGATTTGAGCAGGCTTATGAGAACTGTTTGGCCGATATAGCCGCTGTAAGGCAAGGAAAGTCTGGTCCTATAGAACCAAGCAAATCTGGTCCTATGGAACCAAGCAAATCTGGTCCTATGGAACCAAGCAAATCTGGTCCTATNGAACCAAGCAAATCTGGTCCTATAGAACCAAGCAAATCTGGTCCTATAGAACCAAGTAAATCTGGTCCTATAGAACCAAGCAAATTTGGTCCTATAGAACCAATTATATGTTCTTTAGTGAGTCTTTCTGATAGTCAAAAGAATAAAATATTAAATGATATATCACTTAAGTTCTCAAAATTATTAGACTTTGATCCCATCTTAATCGAAAGGCATTCAGACACTATAAATGAAATTTATTTAAATTTTTGCAATTATCATAATATTGTTAAAGACGAAAATGATATGGCCATTATAGCCTCTGAATTAAGTATAGTGGGCCATTGTATTTCTGAGCTTATTGGTATAATTTCTCCTGACGACGTTTTGCATAATATTTTTGATAATTTTTGCATCGGTAAGTAATTTTGTTCCACATGGAACAATTTAGGAACTTAATATGTATGATATTATAATAATTGGTGCTGGTCATGCGGGTGTTGAAGCAGCATATATTGCGAGTCAATTTGAAAAATTAAAAATTGGTCTTATTACATTACCTGGTGTTGGCATAGCTTCAGCTCCATGTAATCCTTCTATTGGCGGTGTTGGAAAAGGCCAGGTTGTTCGCGAGATTGATGCATTGGGTGGCCTTATGGGTAGGCTGGCCGATCTTTCAGGAATTCAATTTAGGACCCTAAATGAATCCAAGGGATATGCTGTACAGTCCACTCGTATTCAAATTGATAAATTGAAGTATTCCAAAAACGCCGAATCTATACTAAGTAAAATTGAAAATATTGACATTATTCGTGAAAAAGTTGTTGGTATTGATGGATCCAATAATAATTTTGCAGTTCGAACGGAAAGTTCCACGTGGAACAGTAAAAAGATAATTTTTACCGTAGGAACATTTTTAAATGGAAAGCTACATACTGGATCAAGTACAAGAAACGGTGGTAGAGATGGTTGTGAGTCGTCCGGAGATTTAAGTTCAATTATAAAAAAATTAAAAAAGGTCAAAAATAGATTTAAAACTGGTACACCTGCGAGAATTGATAAGAAGTCTGTAGATTATTCTTTGATGGAGAAGCAGGAAAGTGATCCTGATGTTTATACTTTTCACTCACAACATTCAGTAAATGCGAGATTCTTAAATCAAAAGTCGTGTTATTTGACCTACACAAATAGTGAAACACTGAAGATTATTAGGGAAAATAAAGAAAGGTCGCCAATGTTTAATGGGCAAATAGTAGCAGTTGGTGCTAGGTATTGTCCAAGTATTGAGGATAAGGCTTATAGGTACCCTGATAAGGATATTCATCACGTTTTTGTTGAGCCAGAGGGGCATGACTTAGATACTTTGTATCCTTCAGGTATATCAACATCTTTGCCTCAATCTGTGCAGGAGAAAATGCTTCAGACTATAAAGGGCTTGGAGCAATCAAAAATTTTGCAATATGGGTATGCTGTTGAATATGATGTTTTGGATACTACACAGTTAAACAAGACACTAGAGCTTAAATTGTTTTCAGGGATATATTTTGCTGGACAAGTTAATGGAACCTCTGGTTATGAAGAGGCTGCTGGTCAGGGTCTAATAGCAGGTGTTAACTCTGCTTTATCCCTTGCTGGCAAGGAGCCATTAATTCTCTCGAGAAATGATAGTTATATAGGTGTAATGATAGAGGATTTGGTTTCCAATGTTCGAGATGAGCCGTATAGGTTATTTACTGCAAGATCAGAAAACAGATTATTTATTCGTGAAGACAATTCTGTACTTAGGATGGTTAGTTATAGAAAAAAACTTGGATTAAATGGCCAACATGACGATTATATCAATAATTTTACTAACGAATATAATTTATTATATAATCTTTTGAATACAACATATATGGGTGTGAATGATGTTTTTCTTCAGTCTCATAAGATAAAAGTTCCACGTAGAACAAATATATTTGAAATTTTGGCTAGAGCTGATGTGGATCCAGTAAAAGTATTAAACAAGTATATTGATAGTGCAGGTTTAGTTTTTGATAAAAGAATTATTAGAACCTTGGCAATTACAGCTAAATATCAGGGTTATATATCTAAGACCAAGGAATATTCACAAAAAATTTCAAAACTAGATAGCAAAAAAATTGATTGGCATAAGATATTGCGATCTGAAAATATTTCTTTTGAGTGCAAGCAAAGAGTGAAGAGGATAAAGCCGGAAACATTTGGGCAGTTAAAGCTTATAGAGGGGATAAGACCAGCAACATTAGCAGTTGTGGCAAGTAACACATATTAATGAAAAGTTTTTCCGAAAAATATTATAACTTATTAGTTAACGATTATGCTGGAATTAATCTTACAAGAATTGTTAACTATGATGATTTTTATAATAAACAAATAAATGATTCGGTAGCGCCGTTGGAACAATCTTCAATCTTTAGAAAGAATATAGAAAGCAAGGATTGTATCATTGATGTGGGTTTTGGGGGAGGATTTCCAATTTTGCCATTAGCAAAAAAATTACCTGGTAAAAAATTTATTGGTATAGAAACAAGGGGAAAGAAAGTCAAAGTTGTGTCTGAAATCGCAGAGAAATTAAACTTGGACAATGTAAAACTATATCATTCTAGAGTAGAAAATATACTTATAAATAAGCCATGTTTAATCACTTTTAAAGCGGTGGGAAAAGTACATGACTTTTTAAGTAAGTTAAATTTAACACAATCCTGTGTTGTCTACTTCTATAAAGGCCCTAATTTTTATGATTTAGAAAAAGATCAGTTGGAAAAAGTAAAAAATAATTGGGAGATAGTGGAAGAATCAGATATTAAAATAAAAGGAACAGAGAGAAGACTTTTAATAGGTTTTAGGAATAAAAATGTTCTATGTGGAACAGAAATTAAAAATTTAAATCAACTTGTCAAATTAAGTGACATACTTTAAAAAGTAAGATAATTCTCAAATCTTCGAGGTGAATTAATGGCCAAAGTAATTGCAATAGCAAATCAAAAAGGTGGAGTTGGTAAAACAACAACTTCAGTTAATCTTGCAGCTTGTCTAGCGGCAGCTGAAAGAAAAACTCTAGTTGTGGACTTGGATCCTCAGGGAAATGCTAGTGTTGGTTTAGGTTTAGATAAATCAGCGTTCGTAAAGTCAAATGTCTATCATGCTGTTATAGGTGAAGAAAATATAGAAAATTGTATTTATCCAACTGAGTTACCTCATTTGGATATATGTCCTTCGGATAATAATCTCATAGGTGCTGAAGTAGAGCTGATGCATACATTTGCTAGGGAAGTGAAGCTAAAGAATGCATTGCAATCAATTAATGATAAATATGATTATATTATAATTGATTGTCCTCCATCTTTAAGTTTATTAACTGTCAATGGCCTAAATGCAGCAAATTCTTTTATCGTTCCAATGCAAACAGAATATTATGCAATGGAGGGCTTGGCACAATTATTAAATACGGTTGAATTGTTAAAGGATAGTTTGAATCCAGCGTTGGAAAATGAAGGTATTTTACTAACAATGTATGATGGAAGAAACAATTTATCAAAATTAGTGGCTGAAGAAATTCAGAATACATTTCCAGAGCAAACCTTTAAAACAATTATTCCACGTAACGTAAAACTATCCGAATGTCCAAGTCATGGTAAGCCAATAATAATATATGATATTACTTCAAAGGGATCTGAAGCTTATTTAAATTTAGCAAAAGAGATTATTCTCAAGGAAAAAAAAGCTAATGAAGAAGATTCAAAGAGTATGTCTCTAGTCGATAAAGTTATTAATCGCGATGAGATTCCAAGCTTTGATAATTACCAGCTTTAAGAGAGGGAAGAGATGAGTAAATCAAAACTAGCCTTAGGTAAAGGGATGAGTGCCCTGCTTTCAAGTAATACGACTGCTTCTGATGCCTCAATGCATGAAAAAAAGAATCAATCTGGTTCTATAGAACCAAAAATTAGTCATGAACCTCTTTTGATACCAATTGAAAAAATCAAACCAAATAAAGATCAACCACGTAAGATTTTTAAAGACAAAGAAATAGTTGAGTTAAGTAATTCAATAAAAGAAAATGGTGTCATTCAGCCTATAACTGTTCAAGAGGAAGAAAATAACTTCATCATTATTGCTGGTGAAAGAAGGTATAGAGCTTCGAAGCTTGCTGGCTTGAAAATGATTCCAGCAATTATTAAAAAGGCTACTAAGAAAGATACACTTGTAATGGCCATTATAGAAAATGTTCAAAGAAGTGACCTTAATTGTGTGGAAGAAGCGTTGGCCTATTATCAGTTGATGAATGAGTTTGAGTTAACTCAGGAAGAAGTGGCCAAAAAAATTGGTAAAGAAAGATCAACAATAGCAAATTTCCTAAGAATACTAAAACTTCCTAGAGAGGTAATTCAATTTATTCAAAAGGATGAGTTGAGTTTTGGTCATGCTAAGTTATTGGCCTCCTTAAAAGACGATGAAAAAACCAAAAGACTGGCAAGAATTGCAGTAGATGAAAAACTCTCGGTAAGAGAGTTAGAAAAAGCTATAAAGTCTAATAAAAAACAAGCTAAGACAGCTTCTACGAAATTTTTTGATGAACAATTAGATTCACTGAAAAAGAAATTAGAGTCAAAAACAGGGTACCATTTTGACCTAAAGACAAAAAATAATGGCTCTGGTACAATTACTATTAAATATAGTAATGAAGCTGAATTTAATGATATTTTTGATTATTTAACAAGATAGTAATTATTTAGCTTTAAAGATCATGGGAGATCTTTTAAATGAGTTCAACAAATCAGATATGTGCCATTATTGAAGAAGGCTGTCGCTTTGAAGGAAATCTCTCATTTAACGGTGTTGTAAGAATTGCAGGTGTTGTCACTGGAAGTATATTTTCAAATGATACGTTAATTGTTTCTGAAGGCGCAATTATAAATGCAGACATAAATGCCAATATAATTTTAATCTCTGGAACTGTGAAAGGTAATATTAAAGCAACTTCAAGGGTAGAAATTAAAAAACCTGCAAGATTTGAAGGAACAATTACTTCACCAAGTCTTATTGTTGAAGAGGGTGTTATTTTTCATGGTGTAACCAAAATGAAAGATAAAAAATAGTCTCTCAATAGTCTAATTAAAAAATGATATTTAACTAAGTTCTCACTTGACTAAGCTGGTCTCAAAGAATATCAAATAACGTTGATATTTTTTAAATAATTAAGGACAAGTTAACATGGAAATGTTCGTTGATATTTTTAAGCAATTAGGTGCAAATGAAAGCTTAGTACATCAATTTATTATAGTTGTTGTAATGTTTTTTTTAACAAAATTTCTTTTCTTAAATCATTTACAAAGAATTCTTGAAACAAGAGAAGATAAAACAGTAAATCTTGAGGGTGATGCTGAAAAACAATTTGAAGAAGTAGAAAAAATTCAAAAAGAATATAAAGAAAAAATTCAAACGGCTAATAAAAATCTTAAAGCAAAAGTTGATAGTAAAAAAGCAGAAATTATAAAAAAAGAAGAAGAAAAATATAGAGAACAAGAAAAAGAAGTTAATGCTTTTATTGAAAGTTCTAGAAAAGAAGCTGAGCAAGAAATTGGTCAAAAGAAAGACAAAGTATTGGAAGATGCACAACAATTAGCTAACAGCTTAGTTGAAAAGATGACAAAAGGATAAAGCAAATGAAAATAACGCTATTATTATTGACGTTGTTAGTATCAGGTGTGGCTTTTGCTGCTGGGGGAAGTGGTCCTTCAAGTTTAATTCCACCTGCAATTAATGTTCTTCTATTACTTAGTTTGTTGGTATATTTTTTAAGAAAGCCGGCGAAAAACTTTTTTCAAAGTAAATCAGAGACAGTTTCAGAAATGCTTGAAAGGGCATCAAGTAAGGCAAAAGAAGCACAGGCCATGATGGATGCTCAAATGCAAAAAGCTAAAAATGCTGAGGGTGAGATTCAGAAGCTTGAGAAAGAAAATGAACAATTAATTGCACAATTTATGGAAGATTACAAAAAGGACGTTGAGCAAAGAATTGTGAAGATGAAAGAAGATGCTGGTCAAAAAATTGAAGCTGAAAAAAAAGAAATGCTTAATGAATTAAATTCAAACTTGCTTGATCTTGTTATCTCAAAAACTAAGCAAGAAATTAGATCTAGCAATGATTTAACACAAAATGCAGCAAAAAATATGGTAAAAGGTTTATAAAAAATGAAAGATAAAAGTATAGCCAAAGTATATGCATCTACGTTTATAGAAATTGGGAAAGAATCTAATGTAGATGTTGCAAAAGAGCTTATAAGTTTGACGGAGGTCATAAACTCATCTAACGACCTGGAAAACGTTTTATTTTTAGATGTATTTACAAATGAAGAAAAAAGAGATGTTTTTAATGTTGTTGCAGAAAAAATATCTTTATCAAAGATTTTAGTTTCAGCTATTAATTATTTGATAAATGAAAAGCGTATTGCTTTGCTTCCTCTTATTACAAAAGAAGTTATAGTTATTGATGATGAAAGCAAGGGGTTTTTGAAAGGTACCATTGAGGGACGGGAAGACTCTATCTCTGATGAGTACAAAAATAAGCTAGTAGCAGTTATAAAAAAAGAGTTAAATAATATTGAGCCTGTATTAGAGTATGTTAAAAATGATGAAATTACTGCTGGATATAAAGTGACAGTTGGCGACCTACAGGTAGATGCAACAATAGATAATCAATTAAGAAGTTTTAGAGATTCTGTATTAGGAAAATAAAACAAAACCATAATAACTAAGGATTTGCTTAATGAGCACAACAATGAGACCTGAAGAAATTACTGGGATTATTAAAGAAAGAATTGCTAATTTTGATACAAAATTAGATGTAAACGAAGTTGGAACTGTTTTAACTATTGGTGATGGTGTTGCCAGAGTTTTTGGTTTAAAAAATGTTCTTGCTGGTGAATTAGTAGAGTTTGAAAATGGTGTTAAGGGTATGGTTCTTAACCTTGAGTCAAACAATGTTGGTATCGCTGTACTTGGTGATGATACTGCTATTAAGGAAGGATCAACTGTAAAAAGAACAGAGTCAATTGTTCAGGTTCCAGTTGGAGATGCACTTTTAGGTAGAGTCGTTGATGCTATTGGGCAGCCAATTGATGGACAAGGCGAAATTAAATCAAATGACTATAGAAACATTGAGATAAAGGCTCCTGGAATTATTAAAAGAAAGCCAGTTCATGAACCTGTTCAAACAGGTATCAAGGCGATTGATTCAATGATTCCAATTGGTAGAGGTCAAAGAGAGTTAATTATTGGTGATAGAAAAACAGGAAAAACTGCTGTTGCTCTTGATACAATTATTAATCAAAAGGGCAAAGATGTTGTTTGTGTTTATGTAGCTGTTGGACAAAAACAGTCGACAGTAAGACAAGTATATCAAAAATTAAAGGAAGCTGGAGCATTAGATTATACAATAATTGTATCAGCTACAGCATCTCACTCTGCTCCACTTCAGTACATTGCTCCATATACTGGTTGTACAATGGGTGAGTATTATAGAGATAATGGAAAGCATGCAGTTATCGTTTACGATGATTTAACTAAACAAGCTCAAGCTTATAGACAATTATCATTACTTTTAAGAAGACCTCCAGGGCGTGAGGCATTTCCTGGTGACGTATTTTATATTCACTCAAGATTACTTGAAAGAGCTGCGAAAATGTCTGATGAGGCAGGTGCTGGTTCATTGACTGCTTTACCAATTATTGAAACACAAGAGGGTGATGTCTCTGCTTACGTTCCTACAAACGTTATCTCAATAACAGATGGTCAAATCTTTTTAGAGTCAGATTTATTTAATGCCGGTGTTAGACCAGCAGTAAACGTAGGTATCTCTGTTTCAAGAGTTGGTGGTTCTGCCCAGGTTAAAGCTATGAAGAAAGTATCAGGTACGTTAAGACTTGATCTTGCTCAATATAGAGAGTTAGCAGCATTCTCACAGTTTGCATCTGACTTGGATGAGGCTACAAGAAAACAACTTGAGCGTGGGGAAAGACTTGTTGAATTGCTTAAGCAGGCTCAATATTCTCCTTATGATGTAGAAGATCAAGTTATATCTATTTTTGCTGGTACGAAAGGTTTCCTTGATACAGTTGAAAAGGCAAAAGTCATTGAAGCAGAAAGAGGATTACTTGAGCATATTAAAACTAAGCACGGTGATTTAAGAGACGCAATAAGAAATGAGAAGCAAATTTCAGCTGAAAATGAAGCAAAATTAAATGAGGTTATTTCATCTTTCATTTCAAATAATTATTAATTAAATAAAGAGATTACTATGGCAAATGTTAAAGAATTAAAGGTGAGGATTGGGAGTACTAAAAGTACCCTAAAGATCACGAGTGCCATGAAGTTAGTTTCAGCAGCTAAGCTGTCTAAAGCTCAAGCTAGAATTCAAGGATTTAAGCCTTACTCGCATGAACTTGATAAGACAGTTCGTGTAGCCTCAGCTTTGGCCGAAGGTTATACACATGAGTATTTAAAAGAAAGCTCTAGTAAAAATGCAGCAATACTTGTGATTTCTTCTGATAAAGGACTTTGTGGAAGTTATAATTCCTCGCTATATAAAAAAGTTAAGGCTTTTATAAGAAGTGAGACCGAAACAAATTTTAAATTATTTTTCATAGGCAGAAAAGTTAAAGAGCTTTTGGCCCGTGATAATTATTTACAAACGAAAACGTATTCGTATGCTAAAGCAGATCCAGAGTTCTCTGAGGCAAATGAAATTGTAACGGAATTAGCAGATTTATTTAAACAGGGTGAGATTGGGAAGCTGTATGTTGCTTATAATTCTTTTGTTTCAGCAATTGAATTTAATTCTACTGTAAAACAAGTTCTTCCTATGACAGTAACTGCGGAAGAAAAAGAGAATCTTATAAAAGAATTTCCAGTTGATTTTAAGTATGAACCATCAGCGGAAGCGATTTTAGATTCTTTAATTCCAGAGGTTTTAAATACAACTGTTTTTACAAGTATGCTTGATGCTATAGCTGCAGAACATGCAACTAGAATGACTGCAATGGATAATGCAACAACTAATAGTAAAGAAATGATTAGAGATTTAACAATAACAATGAATAAATTAAGACAAGCGGCCATAACAACTGAATTAACTGAAATTGTTTCTGGTGCTGAGTCACTTAACTCTTAAGGAGCTATAAAAATGTCTGCAAACGAAGGTATTATTAGACAAGTCATGGGGCCGGTAGTTGATGTTGAATTCCCAAACGGAAAACTTCCAGCAATTTATAACGCATTAACGATGACAAATGCATCGATAGAAGGTGGAGAAAATAATCTCGTATGTGAGGTTGCCTCACACCTTGGTAACAATATGGTAAGAACCATTGCTATGGATGCAACTGAAGGTCTTGCTAGAGGACAGAAAGTTAATGATACTGGTTCTCCAATTCAAGCTCCAGTCGGTAGAGAGGTTTTGGGAAGAATTATTAACGTTACTGGTCAACCAGTTGATGAGGCTGGTCCTATCGGGGCAAAAAAATCATATTCAATTCACAAAGAAGCACCTAAATTTGCTNANAAAGCCACAAAACTTGAGCCTTTTTATACAGGAATTAAGGTTATTGACTTATTAGCTCCATATCTCAAAGGTGGTAAGATTGGTCTTTTTGGTGGTGCAGGTGTTGGTAAAACAGTTCTTATCATGGAGCTTATTAACAATATTGCAACTCAGCACGGAGGTCTTTCCGTTTTTGCTGGAGTTGGAGAGAGAACAAGAGAAGGTAGAGATTTATTTGATGAAATGAATGAGTCAGGAGTTATTGATAAAACTGCTCTTGTTTATGGACAAATGAATGAACCTCCAGGGGCAAGAGCAAGAGTTGCTCTTACTGGTCTTTCTGTTGCTGAGTATTTTAGAGATGAAGAAAAACAAGACGTACTTTTCTTTGTAGATAATATTTTTAGATTTACACAAGCAGGTTCAGAAGTTTCTGCCCTTCTTGGCCGTATTCCATCTGCCGTTGGTTATCAACCAACGCTTGGTACAGAAATGGGTGCTTTACAAGAGCGTATTACATCTACTAAGGATGGTTCGATTACATCTATTCAAGCTGTTTACGTTCCTGCGGATGACTATACTGACCCTGCACCAGCGACAACATTTGCCCACTTAGATGCGACAACAGAACTATCAAGGACAATTGCTTCTTTGGGTATTTATCCTGCAGNTGATCCTCTTTCTAGTACTTCAACAATTCTTGCTCCAGAGATTGTTGGGGATGATCATTATGAAACAGCAAGACGTGTTCAGCAAGTGCTTCAAAAATATAAGGAATTGCAAGATATTATCGCAATTCTTGGTATGGATGAACTTTCTGAAGAAGATAAAATTACTGTTGCTAGAGCTAGAAAAATTCAAAAATTTCTTTCTCAACCATTTTTTGTTGCAGAACAATTTACAGGTTTAAAAGGACAGTTTGTAAAAATTGAAGATACAATTGAAGGATTTAAAGCAATTCTTGATGGTAAATGTGATGACGTACCTGAGCAAGCATTCTATCTTGTTGGTGATTTAAACATGGTTCATGAAAAAGCTAAAAAGCTTCAAGGCGAGTAATATGAGTAATTTTAGTTTAAATATTTTTACCCCTGCTGGCATTGTAACTGATGGTTTTGCTTGTGAGGAATTAATCATTCCTACTGAGTCCGGACAAATAAATGTCTTAAAAGGGCATACACATTTGGTTACAAAGCTTGGAACTGGTATTGTTAACGCCAAGCTTTCAAATGGTCAAACAAGACATTTTACTGTTGCTGGTGGTTTATGTAAGATTTTAGGCGAAAAAATTAATATTCTTGCTAAAACATCTGAAACTGCTGAGCAAGTAAATCAAGAAAGAGCTAAGTCAGCTCTAAGTAAAGCTCAGTCAAGATTGCAGGGACCTGTTACATCTGTTGAGGTTATTAAGTTTCAAAGAAAAATTGAACGAGCAAAGGCAAGGCTTAAAATTGCTAATTTAAAATAAAATAAAAACAAAAAATCATTTAAAACCCGGTTTAACACCGGGTTTTTTTTTGCATACTCACTTATAAACCCCTTGAATATTCACAAAAATTAAAAGAGTAATCACAAAGTGTATCAAAGCGCTGAGATAGGCTTGGAAAAAACTTAAAACCTTATAAAATATTAGTAATGAAAAAGTTTTTTCTTTTTAAATTTTTTATAGTTTTTTTGGCCTTAGTAATGGCCGATATATTGCCTAATGGGGTAAAGACAAAGACTAATTTAAGAAAGATAAAACCATCTAGTATCACTAAGAATGAAGTCAAAAAATCAAAAAATTCTGAAACAAACAAAACAACAATTACAGAAAAGATGGACTTCACACCTGATTATAAGGAAGAATTTTCCGAGTACTCACAGCAAAACTCAATAGAATATGTAAAAGTTGAGAAAAAAGAAATAATTAAAGAAGTAAAAATTAAAACTAATACAAAGAAAGAGAGTAATATTGTAGAAAAGAATACTGATCAAAAATTAATAGAAGTTGCAGATGAAAGCAAAATGGAATTAAGCTATAAAGATATAGAAGACCAAGGTAAAATAAAGAAAATAAATTTTAAGCCAACAAAAGTCGCAGCATTTAGTTTTACAATAAAAAATTACAATAAAAGTGAAGTTAATAGGAAGCTAATAGCTCACAAAGAAACTCAGCAAACTCAAAAAAAAGTTGTGGCCAAAGAAAAAATAAAGCATGATAGAATTTCTACAGCAGCTTCTGCTACAGAAAAGTCTAATCCAATAAATAAGAAAGAACCTACGGTAAAGCAAAAAAAAGCATTAAATGAATCTGATGAACTTGTATTTTTTGATTATTCAGAAGATGGAAGCGTCAAGGTCGATGAGATTTCAAATGAAAACTCAAAGCAAAAGATTGAAAAAATGCCACGAATCGCAAAAACCAACATGGAAAATGTAGAAAGTCCAATTAAGCATTATAAAGGAATTTCGCATAAAAAAGTAGGCGAATCAAAAAAATTAGCAGAAGTAGATTTAAGCAAAATACAAGAACAATACTTCTCAAATGATAAGTCTGAAAATAATTCTGTGATTGGTGATGAAAAAAGAGATAAAGAAGATAAGCTAAAAGAAGAAAATCAAAATGGTTTCCTTTCTGACTACTCATGCTTGGACGAAAGTAATTTGACTAGTCAGGTCTATGATTCAAATTTGCGTATTACCCTGGATTCAATAGACTATTCAAAGAATGAGTATTCAAAAATATATGATTTTGAATTAAGGTTTCAAGATGATAGAGATGATATTATTCAAGATGAGGCAAATGGATTTATTGACTTAAGTTATAGATTAAGTACAAAAATGAATATTAGACGTGGAACATTATATTCAAGTTTACACATGCCAGTAACCCTAGACCTTGCCTTTGAGGGTGAGGATGCACAGTTAAATATTCCAACATTTACGACAAAAAGTTTTAACAATATAGTAGAAGACTTAGGAGTGACTGGGCTTGGTGCTCATATGCTTGTTCGATTAAATGATACAACTGAAGATGTAGATATAGATATTAATAATAAATATGAAGCAAAATTGTTTTTAGACGAGCAACTTAAAATTGTAAACCGTTCAGAAAGTGATTATTACTATATTTTGTTTATTGGGTTGAAGCCTGGAAACTCGGTTGTATATTTTAAGAATAATCAAAACCAAGTAACGAGTAAAATTGTACATTTTTCTGAAAAAGAAATATATTTTGAACCTAATTATTATACTGAAGTACTTAATGAGGAACTAAACCTCTATCAAGAAAGTTTACTTTCTAAGTGTAAAAGCTTGTTAGATATTGAGAATGATACCATTGAATCGTGGAGTTATGAGGGCAATATAAGCAAAGAGGCATTGAATACTCATGTTGTAGATAGAATGCTTTATCCTCTAGGGACTCGAAAATATTTCGAGTTTAAGCATGTTAAAGAAAGTATTTTTGTTGGAAAATGGTCAAATTCACCACTTATTATACCTTCAGAAGGTTATATAAGGTATGTTTTAGATCAATTTGATATAAATGGTAATGAATGTCTTGTTCAATTAAATTTATCAAAACCAATCCAAAGAGCAGTATATAGCTCTAAAAATGATGAATATCAAAATATTCCAAAGGCACTATATCTTGATCGAGATGGAAAATTTTATGAAAGCTCAAGTGATGAGACAAATAGAATTTTCTTAATGGGGCAAAAGCAAGGAATAATGAATATTAAACTCGACTATATTGATGGTTCTTCACAGTTCATTCAATCATATTGTTCAAATAATACCTATCTTGTAGAGCAATTATAATTATTGGCACGACTTAGATTTAATAAATTTTTTGTACTTTTTAGGAAAGACAGACTTAATTTGTTTGTCTGAAAGTTTATAATATTTTCTACTGGTCAAACTGAGGTCGCTAACAATTAAGTGCCCCCGAGAATAAACTTTATGTGGATTTAAGAAATGATAATTAAGATCAGTTATCTGAGGAGAATTTTCTTTTAAAGCCTTGAAAATCTTTATGGGCTTTATTCTGCATTTAGAAACATAGATATCAACATTCTTAAAGTTTTGATTATTCTTGAGGCCTTTAAGTGGATAAATTTTACTTTTATAGGCAAGTACACGAGTTAAAGCAAGAAATTCTGAGTAAAAGTTTTTAGATGCAAAGCCTATGTGAGGATGTTCATAGTTTTTTAAAATATACTCAAGTCCAATATTTTTTTTATCCTTATGTTTTGAAAACTTTTTAATCGCCTTTTTAAGATGTTTTGGACCAGAGTTGTATGCAGGGACAGCAAGGTCCCAACGACGCAAAATTAATTTATTTTCTTTTAAGAGATGAAAGGCAGCGAGTGAAGAAATAATAGGATTGCGACGGTAGTCGACATTTTTAGATGACCTTGGCATAAAAAGATTTCCAATAAATGGCATAAATTGCCAAATGCCAACAGCACTGACTTTAGAGTGAGCTTTAATATTGAAGCTAGATTCTAAAAAAGAAATGGCAATCAGCTCCTTTGGAAGTCCAAAAAGTTTAATTTTATCTTCTAAAAAGTCAAAGTACGGAAGAGCTCGGTTTACGCCTTGATAAATCAAATTTCGCTGACCTGTTTGTGTACGAAGATTATCAACTAATTTTGTAAAAAACTTTCGTCTTTTTCGTGAGGATTTGGGGATCGTGAGCCCAGCTTTAATAATTGTAGTCGCTATGTCATCTTCTTCAGCGTTTAATTTATTTTGCTTCTTACGGGCCATTCTTTTTAAAATTTTTTTTAATCTCTTTGTATATTCTTGAGATAATTGTGTTTGAAGTTTTGCTTTAGCAAAATAGTGAACTTCTTTGTGATTATGGAGTTCACTAAAATCCAAAACATTATAAACTAAACCAAGGTTCTCACTATCATGAATAACTACCTGCTCAGAAGTATATTGAGTATAAATACTGAACCAAAATCGTACAGAGTCTTCAAAAAAAGAAGGAATATTAAAATCATCATGGACCAAGTTGTCATTATCATTAATTATATGATCGACAACATCATTAGATAGTAGCCCTCTGGCATCACGATATCGTCCCTTAATTGTTGCGGAAAAAATTGATTCTTCTATTTCAAGATAAGTCGAGTCAAAGCTTTCTGGTGAAACCCAGCTTAGGCAAAAATGAGGAATTAAGAGGAGGCTTAGACAAATAGCTTTCATAAAAATTCAGGCTGACTTAGAATCTGCATTGCTCTTTTGTATCCTGCCTTAACCGCATTGGAGGCAACTTTTGGATTTAGCGAAAAAGAATTAGCAAAAAAGAGTTTATAGTCATGATGGTCAGGGTAAATATCAATTAGTTTAACATTTGGATTAATATTAAGCTTCCTTTCAAGAATGGCCATGATATCTCTTCTGTGTGCTGTAGATAACTTTTCTTGCTTCATATACTCTGAAACGGTGTTAAGTATATCGATACCGGTAGCTCGTTTGGCCCTAGAGGCAACAATCTTTTTTTGAATTAATAAATATATAGATTGAATAGCAATAGAGGGAAGGCCATAGTTAATAAGTGAGCCAACTTCATCATGGTAGTGATAAGGAGTATGAGTCCATGATGAAATAATAATGTCACAACCATTATCCTCAGCAACATGAGTTGATAATGTTTCTCTAATCTCTCCATCTATATAATAGTCAGTTCCACCAGTGGTAGGATTTTTTATTGGATATGGCGCATAAAAAGGAGGAACAGACATGCTGGCAGCAGCAGCATCAGAGACTTTTACTCCCGTTTGATAAATTGCGGTTGCGTCATGACTAGGATTTGGATAATTATATCTACCAAAAATTGTTTTTTGCGAATGATCAAGTTGAGTACCCACAACAAAAAGGTCAGGTTTAAACTTTTCAAAAGTATCAACATCTAATATTCCATCTAAAAGATATCTTCTAACACCTTCAGTTGAAAAAAGCCCAGGAAAGCTCATAAAGGGATTTAAGAGCTGCTTAATAAATTGAGGAAATTCATCAAGTGGGTGAAAAAGTTCTTTATTTTTAGGTCGAGACTTACGTTTATGCAGATAGAACATGTCACGGTAAGAGAGTTTACGCATATTACCCTTGGTCAAACCAAAGGCGCCATTAATAATCTCTTGAGGTGTATAACCACAAGCAAGAAGAATGCTAATCATGGCACCAGCGCTAGAACCTACATAGGTTCCAATCTCCAAAGAACGTTTAATAGCATTTTCAGTCTCATTTGTGTCTTTATTGCTTAAAAGTGTAAAACCAAGCTCTTCTAAGGCCAAAGTTACACCTATATGCCAAGCCGCAGCCTTAACGACTCCTCCTGAAAGAACCAGGGCAAGTTTTTTATTCTTAAACTCTGAAAGATCATATGTCATAAAAAAATTATAATAGACTCAACACTTAAAGAGAACTTATAAACCTTTTTTTTGCACATTTATACGGAATTCATTAAAATTAAATAACTAAAATGGATAATCACAATAAGGAAGGTTGATTTTTTATGGAAGGAAAATGGCTAAGTATTCTTGAATATGCATCATATAAAAAGAAATCTATTTCGACTGTGAGAAGATATATAAAAGCAAATCGTGTAAAATATAAAGAGGACACTGGAAAATATTATATTTGGGTAAAAAATTATGTTCCTTCTCACACAAAGCAAGAAAAAGAGAAGCTAAACCTAAAGTTTGAACTAGAAAGATTAAAGAAAGAAAACATTGAAATTAAAGAAGAGTTAGCTGAGGCAAAAATGCTAATATCTTTATATGAAAAGGGTCAAGGACTCAATCATAAAACATCTCTAGACTTGCCAGAGCTGCCTTCAAATATATGAAAAAGATATTTTTTGTTATTTTAGTTTTTGTATCTACACAAGTTTTTGCTGAAAACTTTAGCATGCGAAACTGTATGATTTTACCTATAACGGATACAGTTGGTAATTCGTTTTCATATAAAGTCTATGAAGGTGTAGAAAAATATCTAAAAGAAGCTGGATGGTGCGATTATAAATCGAGTGCAAATATTATAAATATCTTTAGCAAGTATAGAGATAGACTACCAGAATACCTTCAAGATCCTAGCGTTATAAAAACAGTTGCAGAAAGACTTAGGGTAGGAACTATTTTACGAATTAAGTTAAGTTTGGACATAGATCAAGTTAATCTAAGCTTAGATGTCATTGGCGAAAATGGGTCTGATATTTATTT
>PAKC01000036.1 GCA_002706205.1 Halobacteriovoraceae bacterium | reverse complement strand
AACCTATTCCATCTGCGTCTGGATAAGAGTGTGTTGTGATGACAATATTATTTGCCTGCTCAATTGCAGACTTGAACTTTTTCTGTATCTTATTCATATGTTTACTATCGGATATTCCATAAGAAAATTCAATCACAAGATGTAAAGAAAACATCAATTCACAAGCTGATTAATTCACTGTATATTTAAAAAGATGAAAAACACGATAATACTTGATCGCGTCTGTCTGGAAAAAGGGGGACGTAAAATTTTAAAAGAGATTAGCTTTTCAGTTAAAAGCGGAAGTATTCATGGTTTATTGGGGCCAAATGGGGCCGGAAAAACTTCAACTTTAAATTTAATTGCAGGATTAGACAAAGTCTCTTTAGGTCATATTGAAATTTTTGATTCAGCTATTAGTCAAGTTCAAGAAACTGACAGAATTGGTTTTTTACTGGAGTATCCAACTTTATATGAAGAAATGCTGGTTAAGGAATATTTGGAATACTTGGCTAAAATTAGAGGGATAGAGACGCAGAAGATCTCTGAGCATATAGAATATTGTGTGGAGGCCCTTGATCTTAAAGATGTGCTAAATCGCTCGATTGAAAATTTGTCAAAAGGCTTTAAACAAAGAATTGGAATTGCTCAGGCCATTGTACATAAGCCTGATTTAGTCATTTTAGATGAACCTACGGTGGGTTTAGATCCTCAAGCGGTTGTTGAAATGAGAAATTTTATTTTGCGATTAAAAGGGGAACATACGGTTTTGCTTTCAAGTCACCTCCTTCATGAAATGAGCTTAGTTTGTGACGAGGTTACAATTATTTCTGAAGGTAAAATTGTTGCCTCTGGAGAAATAGAAAAATTAGAGGAGCGAATTCAAGAAATTACTCATGTTGAATTGGAGGTCATGAATCATGATGATGATTTGATTGATCTTATAGAAAACTTTGAGGGAATTGAGCTCGTGAAAACAGATGTGAGGGCCAATTCATTACTTCTTTTATTAAGCCTGACATCCGCGTATGAACTTAGGCCCAAATTAATAGAAGTCTTAGTTGAAAAAAAATATGATGTTTTAAAACTTAGTAAAAAGCAACATTCGTTAGAAGATATTTTTATGAAGGTAACTGAAAAAGATGATTAGTACTATTTATTTTAAAGAGATGAAGCTATTTTTTCGTCATCCTATTACATATTTAATTGCAGGAGTTTATACCTTGATCATTGGTTGGCTTATTTTTAGTCAAATATCTTATTTCGCTCAAAATATTCAAGTTCTTCCTACTGATCTTAGAACTCAATATGATTTTTCTAATCAAGTTATTATAAAACTTTTTGGAAATATAAATTTTATTTTTTTATTTATTGTTCCTTTTTTAACCATGAGAATTTTTTCTGAAGAGTATAAGTCTGGAACTATCAATCTTTATTTTACTTCCTATGTGTCCGATGTCGAGCTAGTTCTTGCTAAATTTTTAGCCGCTTTTTCGCAAGCATTTTTTTTACTTAGTTTAACAATGTTTTTCCCNTTTTTTTTAGGGAATTTAGATGTTTCTGACACGAATTTTGTGATTACCGGATATTTAGGGCTATGTTTAAATTTAATGTGCTATTGCGCTCTGGGATGTTTAGCTTCGGCTTTAAGTAAAAATATTCTCATCGCTTCAATTATGGGCTTTATGTTTATCCTCGTTTCTTGGATGATGAACATGTTTTCTTTTTTGAGTAGTCATTATTTTTTTTCAGAAATTATTCTTTTTCTTTCTGTGAATAGTCATTTTGAAAACTTTGTTCAGGCCAATATTTCTATTTCTGATATTACGTTTTATTTTAGCTTTATCGTTTTTTGCTTAATTCTTTTAGTAAAAAGAGTAGGAATAAGGAATTGGTAATGAGTCATAATTATTTTAAATTGCTTTTTGTCATTAATTTAATTCTTTATATATGTTCTGTCGCTTTATTTATTGTCCTACCAGAGTTCCCTACATTTAATTATTCACTATTTGGGGGGAATCTGTGTCTGACAATATTTTTTCTTNTTCGTTTTAGAACTTCTTTATTCACTTTATTTTCTTCTCAAAAGTTCAAAAGTTTTCTTGGACAATTTGTTAATCTTTTTTTAATTGCAGCGATACTTGGAATGATCAATTTTTTAGTTATAAAGAATGACTATTATTTTGATCTGACTAGAAACAACTTACATACACTCTCTGATCAGTCGAAGAAAGTTATCAAGTTGTTAGGGGAAGATGAGCTTAAGATGGTCTTGTTTGCTTCAAGACAGAAATGGAAGAAGTATCTTAATCTCTTGAGACTTTACGACAATGAATCACATAAAATAGAGCTAAAGGCTTATGATATTGATAAAGAATTGGCGCTTGTTAAACTCAATCAAGTTAAAGAGGAAGGGACTCTTATTATTGAATATAAAGGACAAAGCTTTAAAACCATTGCAAAAGATGAGTTAAGCGTCACAAATTTACTTTTAAAAATTCTAAGTCCAAACAAAAAAGTCATTTATTATACAGTTGGACATAATGAAATGTCTTTCGGTGATAAGAGTGCCGTTGGGGCCAATTACCTTAAGGATAAAATTGAGAACAATCATTTTAAACTTAAGCCGTTAGAGCTAATGACAGGAATTCCCGATGATGCGAGTGTCATCATGGTGCTAAATCCGCAAATTGAATTTTTAGAAAAAGAAATTGTTTATCTTAAAAAATATATTGAAAATGGTGGAAGTCTTCTTTTTTCTTTTTCTCCTTATTTTAATGGTGTTCTTATTGAAAATTTAGTTGGTTTTTTAAAAGAGTTGGGATTAGAATTTCATAATATTTTGACTCTTGATCGCCTAGCTAAACAACAAGGGGCCCAAGCTTCTATCCCAGTTATTAATCAATATAAAAATCATCAAATAACTGAAGGTTTTAATGAAAGAACCATTTTCCCTATAAGCGCAGCTTTTTCTATTTTGTCTAGGAATAAAGTTCATTGGAGTTCTTTAGTGGAGTCGACTCCTTTTCCTGGAAGTTGGGGAGAGGTGAGTTTTGAAGAGGTGAAGCAAGGAAAAGCAAAGTTTGATAAAGTCCGTGACTTAAAAGGACCATTAAGTCTCTTTGTCGTCGGAGAGGCTGAAAAGTCACGTTTTGCAGCTTTTGCGAGTTCAAGTTTTGTAGCGAACCAATTTAAGGGACAGTCAAATAATTTTAACTTATTCTTGAATACACTTTCTTGGATGGTTAAGGAGGATAAACTTTTAAGTTTAAGTCGTCCGCAGCTTGAAGGAAATATTGTTTATATTTCTGATTTACAAGTTAATTTGATTTTTTACTTAACAATTTTTGTTATTCCTTTCCTCTTGTTTGGTGTTGGAATACTTTTCTATATTAGAAAGTTAAGAAAATGAAAAAAAGTAATTTTATATTGTTTTTTATTTTATGTCTTCTTATCGGTGGGGGGTATTTTTTAGAAGAAGTTTATAAACCTCAAGAAAAAAATAAAAAAGTAGATTCGAAATCTTTGTTTTCAATCAAAACAGATCTTACAGCATTTTCTACTGAAAAATATGATTTAATAAAACAAGAAAATGGTAAGTGGAAGTATAAAAATGTTAATTGGCCTGTCGATCAAACAAAAATTAAAAGTTTTATAAATATTTTAAAAAAGATGTCTTATCAAGAAAAGTTTGAAGTCTCTTTAGAGGAAAAAAAACGATATTTTTCAGACAATAAAATTGAATTTTCAGTAGTTCAAAATGGTCATACATATTCATATCTTTTGGGTAATATATCTTATTCAACTGGAGCCTTTTATATTGCAAAAAAAGAGGGGAAAGAAATATATATTTGCCAAGACAACTCTCATTTCGAGCAACCTTATCAAAGTGAGCTTGATTTAAAAATTAAAAAGTATGCACGTTTTCAACACATTCTTAAGAGCCAGATAAGGGTTTTTGCAGAAAGTGATCTTTTTTATTCTTTACGTCGTGAAAAGATAAAGTCAGTTAAGATAGATAATAAACGCAATAGATGGTTTGAAGTCGATTTAATAGGTAAAAAAACGATACCCGAAATCATTGCTCCTTTAAATTATAAAAAACTTGAAAGAACTATATTGTCTTTAATGAATGGCGTACAAGTGGAGGACGTTTTATTGTCTCGAAGGCTTGTCTTAACAGATAAATTTAGTGAGATACTTGTGCAAGTCGGGCATGAAAGCAAAGTCTTTAAGCTCTATCTTGGAGCGAATGGCGAATATGGGAAGTATATTAAAATGCCAGAAGAAAAATATGTATTAAAAGTAAAGTTAGATGCAAAAAATATTTTTTATTCTAATGTTCAGGACTTTTGGCAGAAAAAAATTATTTTTAATAAAAGAGTAGCTTCTTTAAAACGGCTTGATTTTTTATTAAAAAAACCAAAATCAAAGACTGTGAAATTTTTTATAGATGATATAGAAAAATTTGTAGTGAAGTCAAAAGAGAAGAATGTGAAGTTTATTAGTCGGATTCATATGAATTTTTTATTTAACCTTATTTTTAATCTGACTCATTTTAAAGAGGCTAAATATATTCAATATGATAGTGATAATATTGTGGAGAGTTATGATTTACGTTTGGATATTTTGGATAAAACATTTTATATCAAACAAAATACTGATCTTATTCATGTCTTTGATGAAAAAGAGAAGTTATCTTACTTCTATGAGTACAATACTCAACAAATAAGTCATAAGTTTTTGACTCAAATCTTTACAGTGAAATAGAAATAGTTGATGATATAGTTATGGGATTATTAAATATTTTTTATTCTTATATACACTATCTGATACATCCGTTTAAAACGCATGAATTCCTCGTCCATCCTGATCGTTATGAAGGGTTTAAACCTGTTCAGTTGTCAGCCTATGAATCTTTAACGACTTCTTGGGTGTTTGTGATTATTAGCGGTATATTTAGGGTGATAATGCTTAATTTTATAATCCTTTTGTTTGTGGATATGTTGGAAGATAGCAGTTTTAATTATTCACAATATATAGATATTAAAGAATTTCCGACATTTTACTTTATTATTCTTTCTTCAATTCTTGATATTATTTTTTATCCTTTGTTTGGAATTATTATTATTCAGTTTTGGGAAGTTATAATTAAATTTTATGGGACCTTATTGGGAACAACGGGAGATTTATCTGAGAAAGCTCAAAATATTATTTCTGTTTATTTTAGTTCTTCTATTTTGACATTAATTCCTGTTTTTGGGGCAACAGCACAAAGTTTGGCTTCAATGATCCTCATGTATGCAGGCTTGAGAAAGCAGTTAAATGCATCGCCTGTATTAAGTATTTGTATCATTTTAACACCTTTTGTTCTTTTGTTAGGGCTTTTAAGTATTCTCTTACTTATGATTTTAGTTTTCTTATGAGTTTTCTCTATCATCAATTTAGTAAATCGGTTTTTATGAATTTTGAATTCTCATGGCCAAAGCGGTAAATGAGTTGAGTAAAATCTTTTTATTTTTTTTAGTGACTCTGGGAGAGTGAATTTTTAAAGCTTTTTCCATACAGTAGAGCCATTGATCTTTTTCCTTTGCTGTAATAGAAATATGCATGTGTCTGGCCCTCATCCGAGGGTGTCCATAGTGTTGAATAAAAAGATTAGGTCCACCTAACCATCCAGATAGAAACATAAAGAGTTTATCTTTGGCCTGAGTTTGGATTTTTCCTTGGTCAAGTTGATGAAGTTCTAGGCAATTTTTTGCATAACTATCGTTTTCCATAATATTGTAAAAATTATTTACAAGTAAGCGAAGACCATTTTGACCACCAAGAAGGTGATAAAAAGATGTTTGTTTCTGTTTTTTTAAATCTAATGATTGGATCCATTGTCGTAACATAGGCTTTATTTAGCAAAATTAATTCTTTCTGACGACATAACTTTAAAATAAATTTATTGTAACGCATTGTTCGGGATTTATATTATTGCTCGCAATTAGTTGTAATTATATTAGAATGGCCAAATTAGTCTTACATTAATTGTCAATTATGAAAAATTCTGGAATTATGCCCATCCAACCAGTTATTTTGAGAGGGAATTAATGTCGATTATTATGCAGGGTCATGGTGGTATTGAAGTCGTTTGTGGACCGATGTTTTCAGGAAAAACTGAGGAGCTAATTAGAAGAGTTAAACGTGCTCAGATCGCAAAACAACGCGTGCAGATTTTTAAACCGGCAATTGATGTTCGTTACGATGAAAAAAAAGTTGTAAGTCATTCTTCTCAAGCTATTCAGAGTGAGCCTGTTCAAAAAGCAACTGATATTTTAATTCGCCTTAAAGATACAACACGAATCATTGCTATTGATGAAATACAGTTCTTTGATGAAGAGATCGTTACTGTGGTTAAAAAGTTAGCAGATAGAGGTTATAGAGTGATTTGTGCTGGACTGGATCTTGATTTTAGAGGAATTCCTTTTGGACCCATGCCAATGTTATTGGCCTTAGCTGACAATGTTCAAAAAATACAAGCAATATGTACGGTTTGTGGTGCTCCAGCAACAAGAAGCCAAAGATTATCAGATAGCAATGACACGGTTTTACTTGGAGAAAAAGAAGCTTATGATGCTAGGTGTAGGGCACATTATTTTTATGAACCAGAAGACGAACAAGTAAGATTGCCCATAAAAGAAGAAGTTTCTCAATTTATAAACTAGTTTTTAGACATTTTTTATCTATGCAAGTATTCTAAAAGAAAGAAAGGAAGGTTGTATGGAACAAATTAACCCAGATGTTTTAATTTCAGAAGATGATATTTCACTTAGGATTAATGCTCTTGCTAAGGCCATTAATGAAGATTTTTCAGGAGAAGAACTTGTTGTGATATGTGTTTTAAAAGGCGCATTTATGTTTTGTTCTGATTTGATAAAAAAAATTGAATTACCTGTTAGATTAGAGTTTATTCAACTTTCTTCGTATGGGGATGGGATGACTTCAACTGGTAATGTGAAAATTGAAATGGATGTTTCAACAACTCTCAAAGATAAAAATGTACTGATTGTAGAGGATATTGTTGATACAGGCTTAACTATTACAACATTATTAAAGATGTTAGAAATTAGAGATCCTAAGCAGGTAAAACTGGCATCACTTCTTTTTAAGCCATCAAGGAATAAACATAAGGTTCCTATCGACTATTTAGGGTTCGAAATTGAAGACAAATTCGTTATAGGTTATGGCCTAGATTATGCGGGAAGATACCGCGAACTTCCTTATATTGGTGTCTTAAATGCAGGTAATTAGTGAAGGAAGCGTTAGGGTCGATTTAGTTGGTGGAACTTTAGATTTAGAGCCAATAAATCTGATTCTTCCACATGTCGTTACGCTAAATGTTGCGACTTCATTAAAGGCTAAGGTTGAATTATCTTCTCTTCCAACTCAAGTGATTGAAATCCAATCAAAAGATTATGCTAAGAATTATGAGTTTCATTTTGAGGAACTAACTGAAGATAATTTGTATTATAATAATTATTTTAAAGAAATGAGTTTTGTCCTCCAAGTCCTCTCTCTTTTTAAGTTTGAACATGGTTTGAAAGTTGTTATGAGTTCTGGAGCTCCTGCTGGTTCAGGTTTGGGGGGCTCGTCGGCGATGGGGATGACTTTATTTAAGGCCATGTGTGAGTTAACGGGGAAGAGCTTTTCAATTCAAGAGTCAGTCGCCCAAGTCAAAGGTGTTGAAGGGAGAATATTAAATCAGGGAATTCCTGGTTATCAAGATTATTTCCCCGCGATGTTGGGAGGAGTTCTTGCCTTAAAGGGTGCCGCTGGAAGAGTTGATTATGAGCAACTTTTTAGTTCCGACTTAAAAATCTTTTTAGAAGATCATATCACCTTAGTTTATTCTGGAATTTCAAGAAACTCTGGTATAAATAATTGGGATGTTTATAAAAAGTTTTTTGATGGTGTTCCTCAAACTCGACAAGGACTATCTGAAATCGCTAAAATTAGTCATAGGACTTATCAGGCGATAAAAGAGAAGAATTATGAGCAGATATTAACTCTTATTGGTGAAGAAGGGGAAAAAAGAAAGTCTCTGGCCCCTAATATTGTTCCTAATGAAGTGCAGTTTTTATTTCAAAATTTAAAAAAAGATAAGTTAGTAAAAGGTCTTAAAATGTGTGGCGCTGGTGGAGGAGGCTGTTTTATCTTAACTCATTCTGCTCAAACAAAAGCAAAGCTTCAAGAGGTCCTAGCAGAAGCGAAATATAAAAAATTGCCATTTGAAATAGAAAAACCTCTTTAAGGAATTTATGTTATCGGAAAAAACAAATTCTATAGCTGGAATGAGTCTAGGTGGAGGAAAAAAAGAAAATTTCTTTTTTTGTCTTTTAGAATTTTTTAAAAAGGATAACCGCTGGTTCTTAACATCACTTAATCAAGTCAAAGAAGAGTCACATTTAACTCAAGATGAGGCCATTACTAATTGGGTTGAAAGTAGTTCTTTAAAGCAATTAATTGTAGATTTTCCTCTATCTAAACCTCCTTGTGAAACTTGTGATCTCGTGTGCCCCGGAATAGATCTTTACCACCACCCTGTTGTAAATAATATCCAAAAAAGAATTAATTCTATATTAAATGAAGATTTAAAGCATATTAAAGAAAATCCTAAAAAATATGAGCAAGAAAGAAGGGATGATAGTTTAGTCCATTATGGCCGTTCTGTTTTAGATAAGGATACTTGTGAACATATTCTTTCAAAGTCTTTTAAACGTAAATTGAAAAAAGGTTTTGTTCCTTATTGGAATAGGCCAATTGATTTTTGGATCTGGCTTAATTATTATGATCAAATGTTAAAAACATTTAACATAAGCTATGACTCTTTTGGGAATGTCTCAGTTATGCTTTTGCATAAATTTCATTACTTACTTCGACATTTACCTCGAGACTTACAGATTTATGAGTCAAATACATATATTGCTTTAATTGAATTGTATCGAGCAAATATTATTACTAAAAAACATCTTATCGAGTTACAAGATATGAATGTGTGCACTTTAGCAAGAGTCAGAGTTGCTAAGGCCATAGAAAAAAAGCTTAATATTTTTATTTATAGTAAAGACTTAGAACTTATTTCTAAACATCCTAAAGCTTTTGACTCATTTGTCTTAGCCGTTGTGGGAAAAAGTTTAATTCTAGATAGAACGAAAAAAGTTCCAGAACTAGGTGTAAAGGATGATTCTCGTTTTATTATTCCTTCTTACCTTGAAGATAACGAAAGCCTAGAAAGGCCATAAAATAAGTTATTGTTGTCATGAAGGTGATCAGATTTATATCTAAAAACTTTATTAATGTTGTTATCATTTCTAAAATAGAGAGCAACACTGCCGAAAAGGTATAGCCTTTCATATAAGTTATAGGCCATTTAAGTTTAGTAAAAGTTAATAAATAAATAGTCACGTTGTACAAAAGAATAAACCAAAAAACTAAAGACAAACTTGAAACAGTGGCATCAAGTATAAAGTTAGCCGTTTGGTAATCTAATTCTTTAACTCCAAAGAGATAACTGTAAGAGCGAATCATTTGATGGTTGAGATATTGATTCAATAAATGATTGCTGATATACCATATCAGGATCAAATCACTGAGAAAGCTTATAAGAGGGGCTAAAAAAGTAATTTTTTTAGCTCCAATTTGGTCAAGTTTATTATTGAGAAATCTCTTCATGATGATATTATGATATTAAGAAAAACACACGTCAAAGGTATAATTACTTATGTTAATTCCAATTCTTATGCTCATTGCTGCCATTCTTATCCTTTATTTTGGAGCAGAGTTTTCTTTAGAGGGATCAGAGAAAATAGGTCAAAAGTTAGGCTTATCTCCTTTAGTGATTGGAATGCTACTTATTGGTTTTGGAACCTCTCTACCAGAGTTTTTTGTCGGACATATTGCAGGTGCTCAAGATAATGTTGGAATCGCAGTTGGAAGTTTAGTGGGCTCCAATATAGCAAATATGTTTCTTATTTTGGGAATCTGTGGGCTTTTTACTCGCATGGAGTTGAAAAATAAGACGATTCGAGATCAACTTGTTGTTCATTTCATTTTGGGTTTGGCTTTATGGTTTGTTTTGACGCGTGATTCATTAAATGTTTTAACTGCAATGCCTCTTATAGCAGTTTGTGGTGCTTATTTATTCTTGCTATATAAAGACTTTAAAAATGAAGATGAATCCAAGCTTGTTACTCCTATGGAAGATTTCAAACCTGCACTAATTATTTTTAAACTCTTTGCTGGTTTTGGAATGCTTTATTTAGGCGGAGAGTTATTAGTTAAGTCAGGAATAGAGCTTTGTCAGCTTTTAGGAGTCAAAGAGTATATTGTTTCTGCTATTTTTATTGCTTTTGGAACTTCATTTCCTGAACTTGTTACAGCTTTACTGGCCTCAATAAAAAAGAAGGAAACTGATTTAATTATAGGAAATATTGTTGGTTCAAATTTATTTAATTGTGCTTTTATTTTAGGTTCTTTAGGAATTTATGATTTTCGTTTTGAAGACAGTTTTTATATTGAAATTGGGGCTTTAATTTTTGGAGCGGCTCTTTTATTACTGCTTTCTTTTTTTAAACGAGCTTTTTATCGCCTTAGTGGATTTGTTTTTTTCTTAACTTATATTTTAGTCGTCTATAGCTGGACTAAAGAGGGAGGGCTCTCATGAATGAAATTCTCGTTGTCTTAGGTGCGGCAGTTATTAATTTTGCTTTTGGGGGAGTTTGGTACACCCTTTTAGGTGAAAAATGGTTAAAAGCTTGGGGCCTAAACAAGTCTGAAATTGATAAAAAAGATCCAACTCCTTACCTCGTTGCTTTTATAGGCTCTGTTTGGTCAAGTTATGGGCTTTTTTTGATTATTAAGCACATTATTCCAAATAATATATGGGAGCTCTTAACAATCGCAGTTGGGGGGTGGCTTTTTATTGTTGTCGGCTGTGGTGCCAAACGTTATTCTTTTGCTCGAAGAAGTTTTGAAGCTTTTATTATTGATTATTTACCAGATTTCTTTGGTTTTATTTTTATGTCAATTTTAATTTGGCTAAGTCTGTATTGAGTTTGATGTTATTAAGAGATTTAGTTTAAAAAGAACTCAAGTTCTACACTGGGAAACTCCCAAACAAAAAAACCATTTACACTAGGGACTTTTACTTTATAAAGGGCCAATGGAATCCCACCTAGGCGTCTCACTTTATCGCTCCACTTTTGAATTTCATTGTTGAGATCAAATTGTATTATATCGGCTTGGGCAGGTTGAGACTTATAATATTCGAGTTTAGAGTTAAGACCATTAATTTTATTTTTAGCTTTGGAAGTAACAGCAACAAGCAGGTTTACTAATTCATAAGCTTCATCTTCAGAAAAAAGCTTTTCTGTATCGAAATGATAAATTTGATGAACCGTTGGTTCCATGCAATCTCCTCGTTATTCGAATTTTCCCTGTTTGAGTTTTCGCTCTATCTCTTTTTTCTTGGTTGATTCTCTTTTATCAAAAAGTTTCTTTCCCTTGGCCAAAGCAATTTCAATTTTAACTTTACTACCTTTAAAGTATATTTTTGTTGGTATCAGAGTTTGACCCTTCGTGGCAAGTGATTTTTGAATATGTTTGATCTCTTTGGCATTTAGTAAGAGCTTTCTTTTACGTGTTTCTTTATGATTATCATATGTTCCAAATTGGTACGGAGCAATATGCATTTGATTAACCCAAACTTCATTATTCTTGTCTATAGTACAAAATGCTTCATTCATAGAACATTTCGCGTCGCGCAGGCTTTTCACCTCTGTTCCTTGCAAGGCCAAGCCAGCTTCAAACTTTTCATCTAAATGAAAATCAAAACTAGCACGCTTATTTTTAGTTATAATTTTAATACCACCCATAGGTTTCTCATTATAGCTGAAAACTTATTTTACGTCATTTTTTATTCAACTTCATTGAGTTGTTTAAAAATACTAATGATTTGGTCAAAAGAAAGAGCTTCGGCCCTAAGAGTAGGAGGGAGAGAGATTTGGTTAAAACACTTTTCAAGTTTTTCTACAGGATAGTATTTTTTGAGAACCCCAAAGAGCTGTTTTCTTTTTTGCGAAAAGGCTTTACGGGTAAAGTCGTTAAACTGAGCATAATCTTTGATGGAGATGATAGGATCGTTTTTTCTTTGATAACTAATAACAACAGAATCAACTTTCGGAGGAGGAGAAAAGGAACCAGGAAGAACCTTAATGAGATGTTTGGAGTCAAAATAATTAAGGCTTAAAGTGAGAAGTCCATTCATTTGATTTTTATTTTGCCTCAGATAGGTTTTATCTCCTACTTCTTTTTGAAACATTAAGGTCATATACTGAATTTGTTGAATCTGTAAGAACTGTGTGAATAAAAGCGTTCCCACATTGTAGGGGAGATTAGAAACCAGCCAGATCTTTTTATTTTCAATTTTTTTTTCTTTAATAAAGTCTTTCCAATTAAATTTTAATGCATCTTGAATAAAGATATTTTCTTCTTTTGTATATTGTGCAAGCTTTTCTTTAAAGCGTTGGTCTTTTTCAATTAAGTATAATGGTTTATGAAAGGCTGAAAGTTTTTGCGTTAATACCGCTGGCCCTGGTCCAACTTCGATAATAATATCACAATCATGGTTCCAATCATTAGTTATTGTATTAATAACTTTTTGATCTCTTAAAAAGTGTTGTCCCAGTTCTTTATTGGCTTTAGGGAGTTTACTCATTATAAATAATCCTGTTTATTGATGAATCTTCCTCGAGCATCAATGTGCAGACAAGCAGGATATTCAATGGCCTTATTTTGGTGGATTCTTCCATAGTTTGCAATCATGGCCCCATTATCAGTACAAAACTTAGGTGTGACAAAATGTATTTGAGGATATTTTTTTGCAAGGTTTTTCCTTAAGGCGCTATTACAGGCGACGCCTCCTCCTACAACAATAGGTATTGGTTTTTTGACTGATTCGTTAGCGTTAGATTTTTTAAGCGCATAGCGAAGCTTAAGCTCCAAGGCATCAACTATTGATTGTTGGTAAGATGCGCAGAGGTCATAAAAATCCTGTGCATTTTGTTCAAAATGAGAATATTGTTTGGGAGCTTGTTCTAGAATTTTGGGGTTTTTTTCACAAAATATTCTTAAAGCCGTTTTAAGTCCAGAAAAACTAAGACGAGCATCAGCTGAAGACTTAAGCCCAATAGGAAAAGAAAAGCGCTTAGGCTCTCCCCAAGTGGCAAGTTTATCAATGATATGTCCTGCAGGGTAGCCGAGATTTAATATTTTTCCACCTTTATCAAAAGCTTCACCTGCTGCATCATCAATTGTACTCCCAAGTACAGTAAAGTCGTCTTTTGATTTTACCCAAAAATAGATACTGTGTCCCCCGCTGACAAGTAAACCTAAGTAGGGATAGCTGACCTTTTGGTCGATATGGATGGCTTCTAAATGAGCATATAAGTGGTTAACAGCTAAAACTGGTTTTTTATAGAGCAGAGCTAATGTTTTAGCAGCATTAACGCCAGTTAATAAAGGCCCAAGTAGTCCTGGAAGGGTAGTCACACTAATATTTTCTAACTGAGAGGGTTTTATGTTTGCTTCTTCAAAGCTTGCTTTTAAAAGAGGAGTTATTTTTTCCAAATGATTTCTAGCTGCAATTTCTGGGACAACGCCACCCCACTTGCTAAGTAATTCCTCTTGACCAAATTTAAGATGAGAAATGACATCTACTTTCTCGTTATGTTCTTTAATGATGGCAATAGAGGTATCATCACAGCTTGTTTCAATTCCTAGAAAATATTTAACTTTATTCAATTTTGGGACAACTCACTTCTTTTAGTTTTTTAGCAAAATACTTTTCATTGAGTGAAGTGGCAAGCCCATTTGAATCTTTGTCATACCACTTTGGCGATTGATCTGCTGTATGGCAATTAAGGCATTTATTTTTAAATTGGTCCTTGCTTTCGGGTTGTATTTCAAAAGGGTGATCGGCTGTTTGATTATGGCAATTAAGACATTGAACATTACCATAATTAGCTGTAATTCCATGGTCTTTGTCAAACTTCAACCAGTCTTTTGCCATTTGGGTTCTTTGGCTTGAGCTTAACTTTCGAACTGGGTGATTTATTTTAACTGCTTTCTTAAATTCTTTTAAATATTTCTGAGTATCAAAATCATTTTCAGATTTGAAAAATTTTTGAGTCGCAGCGAAACCGCCTTCTTTTCGAAAGCCGACACTATGACATTTAATGCACTGAGGGTTATTCATTTCATTTGCGTTTAAGAGGGTTGAGAGGGCCAAAGAATGAGCTGTAGATTGCCAAAACTCAACTTGTTTATCATGGCAGTCTGAGCAGGAAATATAAGTCGGTATGGTTTTCGCTTCGTTGGTCATGGCCATATCTGTAGCCTGTTGGGCCAAGTTGATTTTATCATACTCTTTTTTGTAGTTTTGTAGCCATGGAGTCATAGGATTTGGTTGAATTTTATTCTTAACTTCATCTCTCATCTCAACAAGATGATAAGCATCTTCTTTTTTTGATAAGAGATTAATTTCTCCTAAGTAATGATTTCGAGAGAGGACTTGCACTAACTTGGTTTGTCCAACATCATAGGAGAATCGCATAAAAGATTGAGAGTGACTTCCGATAATCCAGTCGAAAGTAGGAAAAAGCTTGGCCAGGTTTTTATCGTAGTCAAGACCACTATGAGATAATAAAATAAAAGATTTATTCTTAAGATGGCCATATTTATTTTTTAGAGATTCTAATTGTTTTTTTAGTGCGGTCTTGGGAGAAACAAATAAACTTCTGAGCTCATGATTTAAAAGATCTGGTCTTAAAACTCCTAAAAAAAAGAAATTTTTCTTTCCAACTTTTAAGTGAAAAAATTTTTGATGGGGAAGTTGTAGTTTTTTACTAGCATTAGTAATTAAAAACTTAAAGTCATGTTTTTGAGCAATTTCTTTTAAAAAACTTTCACCGAGGGCAAAGTCTTGATCTCCAGGTGTCATCAACTTTAGGTCTAGCATATCAAGAGCTTCAGCAATTTTTTTAGCTTTATAGCGACTTGATTTAAGAATAAAGTTTGGAATCTTTGTTGTTTCAAAAAAAGTATCTCCTGTATCAACGTAGATAAGAGGTGCCACTTTCTTGAGACTCATAATATGTCCATAGGCTTGTTCAAACCCTCCTAGAGGGAATTGTCTACATCCACAGGGATGAGTTTCTCCATTAATATTATGTGAAAAAACTAAATGAATTGTTTTACTGTTGTTGGTTTCAATTTCTTCATAAAATGTTTCATCTGTCATTTTTACAAAGCGTGAACAACTCATGAGTAAAAAAAAGATTAATATTTTTTTCATTTGATCTCTTTTTTGGCTTTAGTTGCTTGGGAAGACTTAGGGTATTTTTCAATAACTTCTTGGTAAGTAGCCTTTGCTTCGTCAGTTTTTTTAAGTTTATCAAAGGATCTTGCGATATAAAGTAAGGCCTTAGGAGCAAAAGAGCTTCGGGGATATTTTGTATAAATTTTGCTAAAGTAGACTAAGGCATCGTTATAGTCACGGCTCCAATAATTGAGTAATCCTAAGTTATAATAAACATGATTTTTTTGAGCATTGTTAATTTTATTTTCTTGGAGTGTTTCAAGATAAAGCTCTTTTGCTTTTTTTTGCTTGTTGGCTTCAAAGGCAGTGTGAGCTTGTTTAATGAGTGTTTTATTTGAAGTTTTTTTTTCTGACCCTATTTTGGAAAGTGTTCCTGTAACCTTTTTGATAAACTTACTTTGCTGATCAATTTTTTCAGAAAGATCTTGAATAAGTTTTTTCTGTTGCTCATTATCCGCTGTTAATGCTTTAACTTGTTCTTTAAGCTGCATGACGGTTTCTGAAAGGGTTAAAATTTTTGCATTATTGGTTTGTTTCGATTTATGGTCAATCTCTTCAAGTTGGCCCGAGGTTGAAGAAATCGCCATTTTTAAAATCGAAATTTGCTCATTAAGATCTGCGATAATTTTTGATGACTGTTCCATTTGTTGATCAATTCTTTGCTCTCTTTTGATTTCTTCAGCTGTTTTAAAGCAAGAAGTTAAAAGAAATAAGGGGATAAACATTATTAATACTTTCATCATAATTCAATCCTTTGAAGCTATAATTTTAGCATGAAATACATGAATTGAAAGTTTAATTCCCTTCTAAGCTAAGCTTCTTAATCGTTTGGAATTCGGCCCTTTCTGAAAACTTTTGGCTGAGTTTGGCATATTCCTTGGCCTTATTAAAATATTTGCTTTTATAGCTAGACTTAGCTTTGAGATAATAGTTTTCAGCTTTTCTAAAATCTTGTGAGGCGTGTATTTCGGCTTTAACTGCTTTGGCAGCTAAAAGTGCTGCTTGAGCATAACTCATTTCTTGCTTTGGTCTTGTTGTCACAAGTGCACAGCTAGAAAAAATAAGAGTTAGCACAAGCAGCTTATAAAGCATAAAAAATTATTATTTTGCAGTAACTACAAAGTTTGATCTTCTGTTTTTTGACCAAGCTTCTTCGTCGTGTCCATAAGCAACTGGCTTCTCTTTACCATATGAAATAATAGACATTCTATCAGAGCTTACCCCAAGTGTTTCTAAATACTTTTTAACTGTTTTAGCTCTACTTTCACCTAAGGCAAGGTTATATTGTTGACCACCTCTTTCATCACAATGACCTTCTATTTGGATATCAACATTCTCAGCCCCTTTTAACCACATTGCATTTTGATTGAGGGTTTCCTTTGCTGTTTCTGTAAGACGAGCAGAATCAAAAGCAAAGTAAATTGTCTTTAAAGGGCCAGCAGTGTTTTCATCACTTGATCCATTTAGTTCTAAAGCGCTTTGAGATGCATTGTCATCTACCATTGAGTCAGAAGTACTGCCTGAGTCCTTCTTAGCTGTTGAAGAACAGCCGGTCACAATTAGAGTTGCTGTTAAAAGTAGAATTGAAAAAAAACTTTTTTTGTGTAGTGCCTTCATTGAACTTCCTTTATTTTCTAAAGTTACTATCATATAAGATACTGAAATCTTGTATCATTATCCCATAATTAATTGATATTTGAAGACCTTTCGGCAATTTATCAAAAATATTAAGTAAAATATATGCTGCGATGTGTGCTTTGACATGTAGGCGTCAAAAAAAAAGATGTTTTGAGAATGTTAATTACGTAAAAACAGTAGTTTATGGATTTTTTGGGCGATTGAAAACTTGGCACGGTGTTTGCTTATATAATAACGTGTGTGTGTTGGGGTTATAAAGAAAGGATTTTTTTATAACTTCTCCTTATGTCTCTCGAAAAAAGCCCATATTTCTCTATATGGGCTTTTTTATTTTAAAAGCTGAATATCTTCGATGTATTTATAAAGTAGACTCGCAATTGCTTTTGAGCCAATACTGGAAAGATCGTCGTAGACAGGGTTGTATTCGTAGATTCCAAAAAAGAAGTTTGGAAATGTTTTTTGATACTCTTTTAATAAGTCAAAAAGATGGATAAAGGGGAGCCCTAAGGGGTTTACTGCAGATACACCTTTCATAGTTGAGGAGCTGATGGCATCACAATCAAGGCTAAAAACAAAAGCAGTTTGAGAAGTGATTTCAAAAGGACAGTTGTTCAGGATATGTTTTGGTATTGTCTGAAATGAGTCTGTTTTTTTTCTAATATCATCATAAAAAATATAATCAGTGGTGATATTATCCAGTTTAGATAAGGTTGATTGGGAATTTGAAAAATTGTGAATTCCATACTGAATTAAGTGAGTTGGTATTTTACAGGTTTGATCAAAATTTCTAAATGGCGTGCCGGAGTGAGCTTTTTCGTCAACTCGAGTATCACAATGGGCATCAATGTTGATGATAATTATATTGTCGAAGTTTTGCGAATTTTGAATACCTAGTAGGAATGGGAAGACGTGGTCATGGCCTCCTCCGAGATGAATCGCCTGTGAAAGATTATTTTTTTGAATATTTTCTGTAATTAAAATTGCTTGGTTGTTTTGTGCAAGGTTAAAGTTTTCTATTTCGTATTCAGTATTCGTAGTTTGATTAATTTTTATACTTTCAATCTCGAGGTGATTTTGAAGTTTTTTTAAACTCGCTAAAATTGATTTTGGGGCAAATCGTGCTCCATTTCTTCCTTTATTTCTTATGACTCCAATGTCTGTTGGGGCCGTAAATATGTGTAGCGAGTTTTGTGAATGTTTCTTGGGCCTATCAAAAATAGGTTTAAGGGTTTCTAGATCTCTATTTTTCATTGTGGTTAGCCTTTTTCTATATAATACTTAGATTAAGGTTAATAATATAGTTAAGAGGAATCAGTCAAATATGCAATGGTTTGTTGTGACAGAAGATGAGCAGTTAGGTCCTTTTGATGAGGTTGAGTTAAAGCGTTTGTTTGAAAGTGGAGAATTTTCAGACTCAACCGAAGTATGGCGAGAAGGGTGGGATAAGGCCAAAAAATATAAAGATATATTTCTAGAGACTCCTGAGGATGATCTTCCCCCAGAAATTCCACCGATTCCTTTGGATGCTTTGGAAAAGGCTAAAAAGCAACGCAAGATTCCAACTCAAGAGGAAGTTAAGGCTCCATTAGAGCAGCTTTCTGAAGAAGAGAATAGAGACAATAGTCCAAACACTCATCTCAATGAAGAGCTTCATTTAGATATAAGTGAACCAGAAGTTGATGAAGAAACACCGCAGGGCAGTGAAGCTTTTTCAAGCACCTCCTTAATTAAACAAAAATTTAAAAGACTTATCTTATTTTCTGCTGTTGTAAGTGTTGTTATGGGCTTAGGGTATGGATTATTTTACTATGAGCAACAGCGTTTTTTTTCACGTCCTAAGTTAATGAGCTTTGGAGATTATGAAAAATTGCGCCAGATGAAAGACCTTAATGTGAAAAGAAATGTCTTTGCCGCAGTTTTGGCCAAGGATAAAAGGTCTATATGGTTTGGTACCAACAATCCTTATTATGGAGAAGTTTTAATTAAGGCAAAGTCAATCCCAGGAAGGGTTTTAGGTGAGCCTGTAGAATTTAATGCTGTTGGAACTCTTGAAGATTATCTGATTGAATTAACAAAGATTCAGTTTGATAAGGGGTCACGTTTTATAGATGGATATTACAATGTTGAAATAACAACATCAAACATATTGGAGGGGAGATTTTATTTTGATTATTTTTTTGCTGCCCCTAAGACAATTAACTTTAAGGCAAGGATACTGATTTCAAATCTTAATGAAAGAGATTTTAAGCGACAATTGGCCAAATATTTACAGGCCAAAGCTCAAAACTCTCAATCTTACTGGGAAGAAATTATAGAAAAATATAAGACTGTCAAAATGATAACGGGTCAGATTCGAGATGGATTTGTTGCTATTTTCTCTTCTACAAAAACGAATTGGAATCAAAAAGTTACAGAATTTGAAAAGCAGTATAAGCAAAATTGGGGACAATTTTTTACTGCATTTGTGAAAGCAAATGAAGCTAGTTATAAAAAAATTGCTAATAAAGATTTTCAAAATAGTGAGAAAGTTTTGGCCAGTTATAATCATTTATCACGACTCGCGATAAAAATTGGGGAGGAGTCAATGAAAGTTTTAGCAGCTTTGGAACAAATGAATACTACAAATCAAAATCATATCAACTCTGAAATAAAGAAAAATATCTTAAAAGAGTTAAATTTAATCATTGATGCTTGTGAAACTGAGGTTAAGCAATTGACGACTTCTCAATCAAGGCTTTAAGTTTTAGGTTTTCTTTAGTGAGCTTTTCTATTAATAACTCTTTTTCTTGTAGTTGAGTTTTTAAAAATTTAATAATTTCTTTTGCTGTGGCTTCGTTGTGTTTCCATCCTTCGACAACTTTTTCTTGAAGCTGCTCAATTGTAAAAGGTTTTACAAGGTAAGCCGAAACTCCTAACTTAGAGCTTTCTAGCATACTGTCAACGTCACTGTTAGCAGTAATCATGACAAAAGGAAGCCCTTGGAAGTTAACAGACTTTCTTACTGCTTTTAAAAGTTGAACTCCTTGTCCATCTGGTAAGTTCCAATCACTGAGGATATAATCAATATTATGATTTTGTATTTCTTTTTTAGCATCGTTTATGGTGAAAGCTTGATAAAAGTTCCCGCAAAACCCCATATGTTTTAAACCTTCAATTATCATTTCATTTATATCTGGATTATCTTCGAGAATGAGAAAATTTTGTTGTGCTTTTACACTTATATCTTTGAGAAGTAGCATTTTAGAAGACATAAACTTACTCCAGTTGTTGAATACTTTCTTGTTTTGATTGGTAGGGATCTGTTAGTTCAAATTGTTCTTTTTCATTAATTTTTAAGCGTCCTCCCCAAGTTAAGGAGTCGTGTTCAAAAATCATTTTAAGATTATTTTGCATAATATATTTATAGAATTTTTCTTTGTATTGAGTTGTTATTCCTGGTTCTATATCATAGCCCATGACCCAAGGAATTTTTACATGATGGCTCATGGGAACAAGATCGGCCATATAAATATAGTTTTTGAAAATTGGATGTATCATGTAAGGTGTATGTCCAAAGCTGACTTTAAAGTCGATTGTTTCATCTTTTGTTTTTATAAGTGTTCCCTCAGTTTTTTCAATAAGGTTAAGTTGCCCTTTATTAGCGTAGTCGTTGAGTAAAGGGGCAAAAAAATGATCTTGGAATGATCCTTTATCTCTTTGAGTTGGGTTGAGCGCATATTCGTAATGTTTTTTATGTACGTGAATTGTAGCGTTGGGAAAAAGAAGCTGTCTTTGCTCATTTCTAATTGTCCCTAAACCTCCAACGTGATCAAAGTGAAGGTGAGTTAAAATGATATCTGTAATCTCTTCTGGATTAAGCTTAAGGTGTGATAAAAGTATTTGAGTAAGAGGAGATTTGGTAGATGAGATTGCAAATTGTTGGTTAAATTTATCAGAGTGGTAATCACCAATACCTGTATCAATTAAAATTTTTCTTTCTTCAAGTTCTATAAGAACGACACGCAAAGACATTTCGATGCGGTTGAGTTGATCGGGCGAAATCTTTTTTGACCAAAGGGGTTTAGGAATGATGCCAAACATGGCACCTCCGTCCAGTTTAAAAGTAGCTGGGTGTAAAAGAAAAATTTTCATTTTAGTCCTTATAGTTTGTTGTATGATAAAAAAAATGAGTAAGTGATTCAAGTGAAGATTTCTTTGGACAGTTGAGAGTATTAGGCAGGTACTTTTTTTGGGGGGGGTGTATGCTGCGGTGGGTTGTCTGCTTGTTTTTTTTGCTTGGCAAAAATCTTAAACTAAAAGTTTTTGGTTGTTGGTGTTGATTAGAGGTGAAAAAAGTCTATAATTGGTTCAGGTTAAGTTAAATAAATAATTATTTTTATGGTTCATAAATTAAGGAGTTCTTATGAACGTTCACGAATATCAAGCTAAAGACTTGATGAGACAGATGAACATTAGTGTTCTAAATGGTGGGACTGCAAAGTCTGGTGATGAAGCAGTTGAGGTTGCAAAGAAACTTGGTGGTAATATCTGGGTTGTTAAGGCGCAGATTCACGCAGGCGGCCGTGGAAAAGGCGGCGGTGTAAAGCTAGCTAAGTCTTTAGATGAAGTTAAAAAATATGGTGATGAGATTATGGGAATGAACCTTGTTACCCATCAAACAGGTCCTGAAGGAAAACAAGTTAATACAATTTTAATTGAAGAAGGTTGTGATATTGATCATGAGTATTATGTTGGTATCGTTTTGGATAGAGATACTTCTAAAATTACTATGATGGCTTCTGAAGAAGGTGGGGTTGAAATTGAGAAAGTTGCTGAAGAAACTCCTGAAAAAATTATAAAAGTTGGGATTGAGCCTGCTGTAGGTTATACCGCTTCTGTTGGAAGAAAGCTTGGCTATGGAATAGGGCTTAAAGGGGATACTCTTAAAAAAGCGATGAAGTTTTTTGAAGGGCTTTACAACCTTTATGTGCAAAAAGATTGTTCTATTGCAGAAATTAATCCTCTTGTGACGACTAAGTCAGGAGATGTTATTGCTTTAGATGCTAAGCTTAATTTTGATGCGAATGCTCTGTATCGTCAGCCAGAAGTTGAAGCTTTAAGAGATGAGACAGAGGAATCTGCACAAGAACTGGAAGCTGGAAAGTATGGACTTTCTTATATCTCTTTAGATGGGAATATCGGTTGTTTGGTTAATGGTGCTGGTTTGGCCATGGGAACTTTGGATATTATAAAAATCTATGGTGGTGAACCTGCGAACTTTTTAGATGTTGGTGGTGGAGCGACGAAAGAGACTGTTCAAAAAGCTTTTGAAATAATTCTTGAAGATCAAAATGTAAAAGCAATTTTGGTGAATATTTTCGGTGGAATTATGAAATGTGACATTATTGCTGAAGGTGTTGTTGGGGCAGCAAAAGAATTGAGCTTAAAAGTTCCTTTGGTTGTTCGACTCGAAGGAACAAACGTAAATTTAGGAAAGAAAATCTTAAGTGAGTCTGGATTAGCAATTACTCCAGCTGATGATTTAGCTGATGCTGCTAAAAAGGTTGTTGAAGCAGCAAAAGGAAATGCATAATGACAATATTAGTTAATAGAGACACAAAGTTAATGACAATTGGTGTAACAGGTAAGCAAGGAACATTCCACACATTACAATGTCGCGATTATGGGACAAATGTTGTGGGAGGGGTCACTCCAGGTAAAGGGGGAATGACGCACGAAGGAATTCCTGTTTTTAATACAATTACTGAATGTGTGGCCCAAACAGGTGCAAATGCTGCGATGGTTTTTGTTCCACCTCCATTTGCGGCTGACTCTATTTTAGAGTGTATTGAAGCTGAAGTTCCTCTGATTATAGCTATTACAGAAGGTATACCAATTAATGATATGGTAAAAGTTAAAGCAGCTTTGAGAACTTCTAAGTCAAGATTAATTGGGCCAAACTGTCCCGGTATTATAACTCCAGGTGAGTGTAAAATTGGAATTATGCCAGGACATATTCATATGCCTGGACGTGTAGGAGTTATTTCTAGATCGGGAACTCTAACTTATGAAGCTGTTTTTCAATTAACTCAAAGAGAGATTGGACAATCAACATGTGTTGGAATTGGTGGAGATCCAGTGAATGGGACCAATTTTATAGATTGTTTAGATCTTTTTGAAAAAGATCCTGATACAGATGCCGTTATTATGATAGGTGAGATTGGCGGAAATGCTGAAACAGATGCAGCAAGGTGGATAAAAGAAAATATGACCAAGCCAGTTGTATCTTTTATTGCTGGAGCGTCGGCACCAAAAGGTAAGAGAATGGGCCATGCTGGAGCTATTATTTCTGGAGGAGATGATACTGCTGAAGCTAAATATAAAGTTTTGGAAGAGTGTGGAGTGACGATTGCTCGCTCACCTGCAGAACTTGGTGAAAAGGTTGCAGAAGTATTGAAATAAGTGTACAAAGCATCTGCAAAATAAATTATTTTTAAGGAGACCTAATAATGGCAATTGAAAAAACGTTTTCTATTATTAAACCAAACGCAACTCAAGATAATAATATTGGTAATATTATTGCTATGTTTGAAAAAAATGGACTAAGAATTTCTGCTGCAAAGTTTACACAACTTTCAAAAGAAAAAGCGGAAGGGTTTTATATTGAACACAAAGAAAGACCTTTTTTTGGAGAATTAGTTGATTTTATGACTTCTGGACCTGTTATGTTGATGGCCCTTGAAGGTGAAAATGCTGTGGCAAAGAATAGAGAAATCATGGGAGCAACTAACCCAGCTGAAGCAGCTGAAGGTACGATTAGAAAACTTTATGCAAAGTCTATCGGAGAGAATGCTGTTCATGGCTCTGATTCAACTGCTTCTGCAGAGAGAGAATTAGCTTATTTTTTTGAGAAAACGGATCTTGTTGATAGATTTTAATTAATTATTTGAATAGACTAAGTTTTAAGAAGGGTCAGTAGAGAGTACTGGCCTTTTTTATTTAAAGAGAGCTGAATCATTAGCAGGAAAAAAATCAATAATTTCAGAGTTTCTTATGGCCAATTGATTGATATCAAGTTCAATTTTATTTGCCGTTTTATGCATTAAATTTTGATAATCAGAGCTTTTATATGCTTTTTGAAAGGCCATTTTTAGTTTTTGTAATAACACTGGACTTACTTGTCCGGGTTTAATAATAATTCCTCCATAAGTTGTATCTATGCCTAAGCTTTTTGTGTGGTATTTTAATTGAATACCTGCTTTTTGGGCCAAGTACTGACATGTTGGTACCAGACAGTTAATAAGGTCAACTCTATCCGCTATTAGCATTGGAAAGAGTCCACTTGGCTTTGCAATACCAATCCTTTGATATTTATCCTTTCCTTTTTTTTGAGCTTCTTCTGTATCGCCAATAAAATAAGCAAGCTTGGGTTTTTTTATATGTTCAATTTCCTTTATTGCGGCATATCTGTCGATAAGTTTAATTAAAGGTAAAAGAAGAATCTTACTTTTAATTTTATGGTCAAAATGAGTAGGGGAGTGAAAAAGAATTTTTATTTCATTGGTATTAAATTGTTGAATAAGTCTTTTTGGTGGAAGTATTTTTAATTCAAGTTGTGTTGTTGGTTTGAGTTGCTTGTTAAGCATTGTTACAAGTTCAGGAATTAAGCCTTGAAGTTGTTTGTTTTCATCTTGTGATAAAAAGAGTGGATATTTTACTGCATAGACTGGGATAATTTGTGGTGAACTATTGCTTCCAAAAACTAGATTTAGATTAAGCACGAGATAAAAAAATAATAAGAAAAACTTAATACTTGGTTGCATGCTCAGATCATAGCACATTAAGCTTAGAATAAAACACTTAACTCTTGATTAACTACTCTAAGTCCTTATTTTTATATACAAGTTTTAAAGGCCTAATCTGTAATAATTTCAATCTGTTTGATTTATATGTTCGTGGTGCGTTATATTTAGAAGTGGAATAATGCATAAAGTAAATCTTTAATAAGGTAAAAGTCTATGTTTGAAATTGGTAATTATGTTGTTTGTCCAGGTCACGGAGTTGGGCAAATCCTAAATTTAGAAACAAAAAATTTAGGAGATGAAGAAAAAATTTTTTACATTGTTAAAATTATTTCCAATGGCATGACTATAATGGTTCCTAGCGATAAAAAGGATGGTCTTCGTGAGTTGGTCTCTGATAATGAAGTTAATGATGTTTTTAAGCTTTTGCAAGACCATGAAGTCAAAGTTGATAATTCAACCTGGAATAGACGCCATAGAGATTATTTATCTAAAGTGAAGACTGGTTCTTTATTGGAAATCGCAGATGTTTTAAGATCATTGTTTTTGTTAAAAAATATGAAAAAGCTTTCTTTTGGTGAAAGAAAAATGATGGATCAGTGCAAAGAGCTTATTATAAAAGAGATTGCAATTTCTACAGGTGAAAATGAAAATCAGATTGATAATCAAATAGACTCCTGCTTTAATGATTAAAAATAGACTTGATAAGATGCTTAAAAAAGGCCACTTCTAAGTAAGTGGCCTTTTTTTTTTGGAGTTAGCTATGAATAGCAGAATTGATCAAATTTTTTTATACCTTAAGCAAAATATTAATATTAAGGAATTATTACTGGCGCCTTTAGTTCTTTTTTTTCTCACTCATGGACCTATCCCTTTTCGACCTAGTTTATTATATAATTTCTTGTGGGGAATGTTCTTTTTTATGCTTATAGAGAGGATCTACATAAAAAGTACTTTTTCTTTTGAGAAAAAATTTCTTATTTCTTTTATTGGTTTTCTTTTTTTAAGTAGTTCATTGTTGATTTATTCCCCCTTGGTGCTTTTGATAATTATTTTGGCCATTATTATTCAATTAATTGTGACCTATTATAAGGCTGAGCAAGTAGCTTATGTAAAAATAATAAAATATATTTGTTTAGTTC
>PAKC01000035.1 GCA_002706205.1 Halobacteriovoraceae bacterium | reverse complement strand
TAATGTTGATATTGGAAAAGATACTGTCGTTGCAAATCTAATGGTTAGGGAAATAAATCCAGAATTAAATACACCGATGATTAAGGAAAGTGGTGTTGTTAATAAATATGCAATGAAGATCCTTATTGTAAATGAACGTGAGAGTAATCCTTTAATAACACATTTAAAATATAAAGGTGGTGTAATAAGCCGATCAACTTTAGTTAGCTTTGAAAATAAAAATCTTAAACTAATTCCAAGGTTTTTTCCTTCAGGTGAAAATATAGATGGAGAGTTGTTTTATGCTTTATTAGGTATGTTGCTTAATAATGAAAGCCGTTTACTCATTCATCAATTAAAACGCTTAAATGCGAAGGTAAAATATAATACTGAGTTAGTAAATGCACAAAAGCTTTCTTTACTTAATAGTTATAAGAAGTATCTCATGCAGCTTAAAGATCAAAATGAAGAAGATAGCGATTTAGAAAACCCACTTTATCCAGAGGGGGAAGCAGCAAAGAAAAGAGTCAAAGAGGTGAGAGAGGCAAATTTTTTAAAAAGAGATCCTCTTGTTAGTCGAATTAAAGTAGAGAACGATTTTTATTGGGAAGTGGTGGGTGAAAATATTTATATGAAGTTTAATACCAATCATCAAATAAAAGACATTCGTTTGGAGACAACTTTGGGAACGATGGAGCTTACATTTGGAAAATTTGTCAATTTTGGGTCACAAATGAAATTTCCTGAGTTTATTTGGTTTACGACGACTAGTGGACGAAAATATGAAATAAAAGCCGAGCGTGTTTCGAAATTTAAAGATAGTTTAGCTGCACATTCGAGCCGTCTGAAACGTTATGAAGGTTATGTAAAAGAAAATAATATTGTCGATGATGAAGCTAAGCTACCGTTTTTATTACTTTAGCGAGTTAAGAAGGTTAATCAATAGCTAAAGTATTTTAGGCTCAACCCGATAAGACTTATTGAGTATTGTTTATTTTATCAAGGGTGGCCATGAAATATAAACTGTTAATTAGCTTTTTATGTTTATTTCTATTGTCTTCAGTAAATGCAGGTGATGGAGATGATTTTTTACAAGCTTTTGGTGACAGCTCTTGGGGGCAGAAATATGAACAAGCTCCTCGGGAAGATGAAGCGCCACCAATGACAAATGCAAATACTGAAATTGAGGTAAATACCTCAGCTGTTCCAGATCAAATTTGTACTCGAAGTCAGCAAACTTCATTACCTAAAAGATCTTTTTTAAAAATTCTTTCAAAGTCAGACTTGGTCGTCTCCCATAATCCTGACACTGGTAAGTTGACAATTAATGGCGGGACAATGGTTGGTAATTGTAAAAATATGCTTCAATACAATTTTTCATCACCGTCTCATGGACGACCTTATCTCTTTCAGGTGGATATAAGAAAGCCGGCAACAGGTTGTGAGGAAGATCCTGCTACAGGTAAAACCTTGTGTGAATATAAGGCGTATACCGCAACAGATGGAATTCCTAATGATGAAATGAAAACAGTTAAGGTCGAGCCTAATTATAATGGGTTTGTTCAGTGTATGAAGGATGTTGGTGTGATGACTTCTAGTGGCTTGGCCGAGGATAAAATTGCCCCACTTAAATTTAAAGAAACATTTAGTGGAGCTAATGCTACCGGTGAGGTTTGGTTTTATTGTCATGGACCAGAGTGTGCCAGACAAAGACTTCAAAATGAATCTAACAAAGAAGAAAATAGCTGTCGCTTTTATGAAGATATAAATGATGATGGCTTTATTGCCTATTCCCAAGCAGATGTTCGTGAGCAAAGAGCGCACGCTTTGTTTAATCAGATTTGTCGTTCAGGAGATTATAGTCTTATTGATAATAACTTACCAAAATTTACTGAATTTTCTTTTATGTATGACATTTTAAAGCGTGTCAGGGATACGATTATTGAAGATGAGGTAAAAAAACTACACGCACAAATTGCTAAGAAAAAGGATCTTTCAAATTTAGATGCTCAAAACTTTAATCGTGTGTTGAGTGATTTTTATCAAAAAGTTGTACTACCAAAGCGAAGTCAAATTCTTTATCAAATTGAAAAAGTCGATACCATGGCAGATGGAGAAGCTAGGGATAGAGAATTAGCGCAATTAGAAGCTATGGTACAAGCTTATAGAAAATATACAAAAGAGCCTTTCATGACAAAGGATGATTATGCCAAGATGAAAAGCTTTGCAATGAAAGCTCCTTTACACAAAGAATTATGGCGAGAAGCAGCTTTAAAATATTATGCTGTTAATAATTCAGCTTATCATTTTGCTCGTTATGACTCAGAATTAGCGCAAAAAAATCAAATGGCCAGTTTAAGTCGTGAAGAAGTAGAAGCACAGATGGAAATGGATATAACGGAGCAGTCTGAAGAGTTAGATAAATTAGGAATCTTGGCCAATGATAAAGAAGGTCAAGTTAGCTTTTCGAGCCAATTTCAAGAAGCTGCAAATGAAGTTTCTTTAGCTCATGAATTTGATCTGTATGATTTACAACAAGAAATTATGTATGAAAGAACACAAGAACGAGCAAAGTGTTATAATGCACAAGCTGGAATGTGGGGAATAAATCAACAAGTATGTTTACAAAAATCAGCCCAATACGAGCAAGATTTAATGTATGAATATTCGATGAAAACCTCTCCTGAATATCAACAAATGCTACTTGAAAGACAAAGTCCATATTTAAATTTAGCTCAGAAGTGGTCTCAGATTGAAGCTCAAAGAAATCAAGTTTATGGTATACAAAGAGCACCGAGTGGACAAACAAATATTGATCCTAGACTTTTAAGAGATCCAAGGATTTCTAATCAATTAAGATCAAATATGAACCAAAATTATGATGCAAATTACTATGGTCAAATGATGCAACAAAGAGCATTAATGCAGCAGTATCAAAGGCAACAACAAAATCTTATGCAATATGGGCAGCCTAGTTATGGTCCTCCATCAAGAATGCCGATGATGTACGGGAATCAAAGTGCAGGGTTTAGTTTTCAGTCAGGACTTTAGAGTTTTTAGTGAGAAGATATAATCTTCTCACTAAGTATATAAATTTCTTAGAAACTTACAGATAAATTCATGCCAGTACTCATGACATTTGTTGTTTCAAGTTCATTATTAGCATCATTTGCAAAAGAGTAGTAATCACCTACAAAGTGATATCCAAGATGACCACTAAAAATAACATTTGGATTCCATTGATAATCAAAGGCGATATTGGCTTCATAACCTAGATCATCTGCTTGGTCGGCATTTGCTGTAACGAGAGCTTTTTTATCATGATCGTAGAACTGCTCACCCTTCTTTGCAACTTCACTAGCTGTAGCCCACATCGCCGACAATCTCCAAGTCCATTCATCGACAGAGTAATGAGCATAAAATTGCGCATAAGTTGTATTAACCATTGAAGAATTAAAAACGTCATAGGTATCATCCATAAATCCATGATAATTATATTTGAACATGACTTGGCCAAGTTTATAATTGGGATGTAAATACATAGCTTCAAAGCTATCAGATGTTCCATCATCACCTTTAATCATCCCGGCATTAAGCCCAAGCTTCCATTTTGAATTTAATTGATAAGCTGTTTCTAGAATATAGGCGTTAGAGTCAAAGTCAGCCTCACCAGTATTGTAAAGGTTGTTGACTTCTCCTGTTAGCACAGGAATTTCAAGACCAAAAGAGAACTTTTCCCAGCCTTTATAGAAATAAATATCAATCAAGTTGGAATTCTGTGAACCCTTATTATAAAGAGTATCGTTTGATTCAACTTCCCGGATTGAATAATAAACACCAAACTTCATATTTTTGTTAGGATTATCATAGATAGCAGAAATACTTGTTTCATATGAATCATATTTTCCGTTTGGATTATCTGAAGTATGAAGTTTTGCCCACATTGGTGTTAAGTGAAAATTACCTAATTTTAATTGAGCTTCTATCCCTTCATAGCCAGAATAAAACCTATCCCAAATATTATCCCCAGAATTAATAAGCGCACCTAAACCAAAGTGTTTTGAGAAGCGGCCAATACGATAAAGTGCAGTATCAGCATAGAGTTCGGCATAGAGTTGGTTAAGATTTAAAGTAGAGGAGCTTGTTTGAGCATAGTAAGAACCTCCCGTATTATCATAGTTAGTAGAATCACCTAGTTTCACTCCTCGTGTTCCACCAGTTGTTAATTCCCCTTTAACCGTTACACTGTCATTGACAACAATATTCGGGTTAAGTTTCAATATCATGGTTTGGAGTCGAGCATTATCTTCTTCAGGATTAATGCACTGGCTACCATTAGCAGGTGTGCATGCATCTCCTGTGCGTCTTACATCTTTAATAATGAGAGTATCAAAAGCAAGTGTTCCCTTCCAGTCTACAGGGACGGCCATTGAGCTTTGGATGAATAATATTGAGAGTAAAAAATATCTCAGTTTAAATGCCACAGGTTGCTCCTTATTTATTATGCTAAATTAATTATAAGTGATAAAAATAATAGGAGATATACTTAAGACTGGCAAACGAAAGGATAAATGAAGGGTTTAAATAAAAAAAGATTTCTGCTTGGCGTTAGGGTCTTGTTATATATGGCCATAAGTCTGACAATATTTATTGCAGGTTATATTTATATTGTGGTTGATGAATTAAAATTAAAACTCGAAGAGACTCAAATAAGTCAAAACGCTTATCAGCAAGAAAAATCAATACTTGAAAAAGACACGAGTGTTTATAGGGAAGACTTAGATGTATTTCTTTTGTTCTCGCAGGAGGGGAAGGCACAGGATTATATTACAGATCAAAGAGAGAAAAAAAGTTTGAATTTGTTCTCAAATAAAGTCGAGGTTTTGGAAGATATTAAGCTACCTCATTTATTATCGAACTCATGTCAGAGATATCGATGTATTCAAATTAGAAAGAAGTTTACTGAAATTCCGTCTAATATATGGAAGGCTTTATTGGGTACAGAAGACTTTAGGTTTTTAGAACATAAAGGGGTTGATCCTATTGCTATTGCTAGGGCATTGATTGTTGATATTATCGCTATGAAGTTTGTTCAAGGAGGATCTACCTTAACTCAGCAATTAGTAAAAAATCTTTTTCTTACAAACGAAAAAAAACTCTCAAGAAAAATTAAGGAGATGATTTATGCTCTTTATATTGAAAATATTTTATCCAAAGAAGAGATCATTACTCTTTACTTAAATGAAGTATTTTGGGGAACCTATCAAGGAATATATTTAAAAGGTTTTTATGCAGCTTCTCTAGCTTATTTTAATAAAGCACCACAATATTTGAATGAATTTGAAGCGACTGTTTTGGTAAGTTTACTTAAGGGGCCAAATTTCTATCGACCTCGGGGCAGAGGGCTTGAAAGGCTTGAGACCAGAGCGAATGCTGTTTTTAAACGCCTGCAAAATTTAGATTTATTTACTCAAAATGATCAAATCATATGGTCTAAGGCGCGTTGGATGCAATTTTCAGAAAACTATGTGCAGCGTGCCGAACAGCAAGCTTTTTATGCTTATTATTTAGTGAGTAAAAATAGTGAGCTTAGCCTAGAGGCGTTTGAAAAGTTAGTTTTATTTAAAGCTGTTGAGAGAAGAAATTTGGCACTGGCTTCTAGGGTTGGAGATGCAGATATCGGAATAAAAATATTAATTGCTCACCCAGGTTGTGAAGGCTTTGACTGCAAAGATTCTTTTAGTTTTTACTCAAAGACACAAAGAGAAAAAAGGCAGGCCATTACCAAGGAATATCACCAGATTGGTAGTCTGTTTAAGCCTATAGTCTATGATACTTATATTGATTTAGGCCGATCATACGATGAAGAGATTTCCACTGCTCCGATTGAATTAAAGTTGAAGTCTGGTATATGGCGTCCTAAGGACTACTCAAGAGCTAAACAAGATAAAATTCAACTAAAAGCAGCACTTCAAAAGTCAAAAAACATACCCCTAATTCGCATTGCAAATGAAATTGGCTTTGACGCTTTAGAAGAAAAATTAATAAAAAGAATACCAAGATTAAAAACCCCACTTGGTGAGTATCCAGCTCAATTGCTGGGTGCGTTGGAGCTATCTTTAGAAGAAGTTTTTGTTACGTATAAAAACTTTATAGAAGATAAATGTAAAGAGATTGAGTCTGGAGCAGCTAAGTTTGAAGAAACAATTCTGTATTATATGAGTGTGGCTTCTGAAACGACTATTTCACGTTTGGCTAGTGGCCCATTGAGGAATGCTTATATTTTTGGTAAGACAGGAACCTCGAATCATGGGTTAGATAATTGGTATTTTGCCTTTGATGGTAAACAATATTACGTATTCTGGTATGGTGTAGAGTCTAGTAGAGACCAACAAAAGTTAAGAGTCTCTGGCGCATCAACATCATTTTTAATTTTTCAAGATTTTATAAACCATCGAGGAAAGTTAGTTTCAGAAGTATGGTGCGAGGGTCTTGGTATATAATTTAAATGAAGTAGAGATACTGCTTAAGATTATGATTGCCAAATTAAGTTTGGGCAAGTATATTTTTTAACATGTTATCCATACAGGGGTGTCGTCAAGTGGTAAGACAGCAGATTTTGATTCTGCCATGCGCAGGTTCGATCCCTGCCACCCCTGCCAATTTAGGAGTTTAAATGAGACGTATTGTATTAGTCTCTGGTACCTCTAACAAAGCTCTTTCGAATCAAATTTCAGATTTTCTCGATGTTCCTCTTGTTGATCCGCAAATCAGGCGCTTTGCTAATGGTGAAATCTTTTGTGAGATCGAAAAAAATGTCAGAGGGGCAGATGTTTTTATTGTGCAGACCACCAGTAGTCCAGTTAATGATAATTTGATGGAATTGTTGATTATGATTGATGCTTTAAAAAGAGCATCAGCAGCCTCAATTACAGCTGTTGCTCCGCACTATGGCTATTCTAGGCAAGATAGAAAAGCAAGTCCGAGAACGCCAATTTCGGCAAAATTAGTAGCAGATTTATTAACTGTTGCTGGGGCCAATCGGGTTATAACGATGGATTTGCATGCAGGTCAAATTCAGGGCTTTTTTGATATTCCCTTTGATAATATTTATGCCTCTCCAGTATTTTTAGATTATATCAAAAGTAATATTAGTCTTGAAAATTTAACTTTGGTTTCTCCTGATGCCGGTGGAGTTGAAAGAGTTCGTTGGTATGCTAAACGTCTAGAAAAAGATATCGCCATGATTGATAAAAGAAGAACTGGCCCCAATGTCGCTCAAGCAATGAATATTGTAGGTGATGTTAAGGATAAGGATGTTATTATCGTCGATGATATGATTGATACTGCGGGAACATTAATTGAGGCTGCGAGAACCTTAAAAGTGCATGGAGCGAAAAAAATATATTCTTTTGCTACACATGGTATTTTTAGTTCGCCAGCAGCTGAAAGAATTGATAATTGTGATGATTTGGAAGCAGTTGTGGTTACAGACACAATTCCGCTAACTCCCGAGTTAAAAAAGGTTGATAAAATTAAAGTTCTAACTACAGCTGAGATTTTGTCAAAGGCGATTCATAGAACTTTTAACCATGACTCTGTCAGTTCACTTTTTAATTAATCATGATTAAATTAATTGTTGCTCTTGGAAATCCTGGAATTGAGTATGAGCTTACACGTCATAATATTGCATGGATTCTAATTGATACTCATCCGGAAATAAATAAACAAAACTGGAAAAATAAATTTAAGGGTGAATACACAGATATAAATATTTCTGGAGAGAAAGTTTATATCTTAAAACCACAAACATATATGAATTTAAGTGGTGAAAGTGTTCAGTCGTTATGTCAATTTTTTAAAATCAATGTAAATGAGATTCTTGTGATTCAAGATGAGCTAGACTTACCTTTTGGTCAAATTCATTTTAAAAAAGGTGGTTGCTTGGCTGGACATAATGGTCTTAAGTCAATTGCTAAACATATGAACTCACCTGATTTTTATAGAATGCGAATTGGAATTGGACGTCCAGAAAAAGGTAGTGTATCTAGTTGGGTACTTTCAAAGATTCCAGCAACAATGGATACAGAGTTAAGTATTGTTATGGAGAAGAGTAATAAAGCTTTAGATTGCTTTTTAAAGAACGGTTTAAAAAAAGCAGCAAACTTATATAATAAAAAAGATTTTTTAAGTTTAAAATAATTGGAGAAAGTCTATGTCTTTAAATGTTGGTATCGTTGGGCTACCCAATGTGGGAAAATCTACGATTTTTCAAGCAATAACTAGTGCCCCTGCCGAAGCAGCAAACTATCCTTTTTGTACAATTGAACCTAATGTTGGGATTGTTCAAGTTCCAGATGAAAGAATGGATAAGATCACGGAATATATTAAGCCACAAAAGGTTATTCCTGCGGTGATGGAGTTTGTAGATATTGCAGGTCTGGTTGCGGGTGCCTCTAAGGGGGAAGGATTAGGAAATCAGTTTTTAGGACATATAAGGCAGGTGAGTGCTATTGCCCATGTCGTGAGATGTTTTGAAAACCCTGACGTTGTTCACGTAGCAGGTAAGGTTGATCCCTTGTCCGATATAGAGGTTATTAATATTGAATTAGCCTTTGCTGATCTAGAGACAGTCGATAAAAGAATAAACAACCTAAGTAAAATGCTTAAATCACACGATAAAAAAGTGAAATCAAAAGCTTTAATTGCACAGCCAGTCTTAGAAAGATTAAAAAAAGCGCTTGAAGAAGGGAAGCCGGCAAGATCTGTTGAAATGGATGAGGATGAATTGGAGGCCATTAAAGACCTTCATCTTATTACTTTAAAGAAAATGCTCTACGTTTGTAATGTTGATGAGGATTCTATAAATGAAGATAATGAGATGGTCCAAGCTGTTAAGCAATTAGCTCAAAAAGAAGGATCAACGGTAATTAAAATATGCGGAGCAATTGAGTCGGAGATCTCTCAACTAGAAAGTGAGGAAGAAAAGAAGGAGTTTTTAGCTGATATGGGATTAACAGAATCTGGTCTTGATGTTTTGGTTAAGGCAGGATATCAGCTATTAGATTTAAAAACCTATTTTACTGCTGGAGAAAAAGAAGTAAGAGCTTGGACATTTAAAGAGGGTTATAAGGCACCTCAGTGTGCTGGAATTATTCATACTGATTTTGAGCGTGGCTTTATTAAGGCTGAAGTGTACCACTGTGAGGATTTATTTCAGTATCACTCAGAAGCCAAACTTAAGGAAGCAGGTAAGTTTAGAATTGAAGGTAAAGAATACGTTGTTAAGGATGGTGACGTTATCCATTTTAGATTTAATGTTTAATTAAATGGTTGTTTTATTTGATTTGGAAAGCATTGTTGCAACAAATAATATAGTTCAAGATAGTTTTGTTGAGGTTTTCAAGGAAAGTTTTAATATTTCTCCTCGTTTGTCAGGATATCGTTATTCAGGATTTAATCAATTATTTGAAGAGTCGAAATTTGATACGTATATATTAAATCGAAATATAATTTCGTCAGATAAAATCCAGGTGCAAAAAAAAATAAAAACGGAAAAACAAAAATTTAGAGATAAAGTTAATTTAAAAATTGATGCCAAGCTTGAAACTTTTTCTGTTCTTGATCATACAATGGCGATAATCAAAAGTTTACAAGCACAATCATTTTCTTTAGGACTTTATTCTCATTTAGACGGTCATTTAACTTTTAAACTTATCAAAAAACTAAGTCTTTCATCTTATTTTAATATTATTTACTCAAGAAGTGACTTAGTAAGCCCACCGCCTGACGATGAGGTTTTACAAATGTTTAGAGCATTTTTTGACGATAAGGGTGAGGTTAAAATTTATCGTTCTAGCCATTATCTTTTGGAGTCAAATCAACAATTGAATAAACCTTGTGAATTATATACTTCTTCTTAAATCTATCAGTGTTTTTATAACATTATAAATATTCTTCATTTTTAATGCTTTTTCTTTTCCACCATTCCTAGGCTCAAGTGCAAAAGGAATTTGATTAAAATTGACTTGAAACTTTTCTTTGAACTTTACAATGATTTCTAAGTTTATAGTAAATCCCTCAGAAATTAAGTTTAATCCTTGTAACATGCTTAAAGGGTAAACACCTATAGCATTAAAATATATGATATCAATATCGAACATTTTACGACAACTTCCTTGAAATATTTTTGACAAGAAATAGCGAAAAAAAGGTCGAACAGCTTTTCCATTTATAGGATAGCTGATAGATGGTTTATCATTATCAAGTGTTGAGTTATAGCATTTTATAATGGTCTCTGGTGGGATTTCTCCGTCAGATGGTAACCAACAGATAAACTGTGTATTGAGAGTTTTTAATCCTTCTTTATAAGCATTTCCAATATTGAGCGGGGTAGGGTTACGTATAAGTATAATATTGGGGTCTAAATAATAAAGATTTTGAGCAATAACTGAAGACTGATCAGTCGAACCATCGTCAACAAGTAAGATTTTATAATTAATTTTATTTTCTATGAGCTTTTTTCTTAATGATTTAACCACGTCATCTAGTGATACTTCTTCATTAAGAAATGGAATGATGATACCAAGGCTATGCATAAAAAAACTATAAAGAGTTTTACAAACATTGCCAAATAATTTTATTAACTTTCAAAGCCAAGGTGTATATCATAAATACGATTCAAATTCGCGGTGTCCTCGGTCGTTTCATTAAGAATCATCTTGTAGAAGAAAATATTTCTAAAAATAAGTTTGACGTATTTTCTTGTTTCGTAAAAAGGAATATTTTCAATATTTTCTAGTATAAAATTACTAGTTAGATATTCTTCTTGCCATTCATTTACACGGCTTTCCCCTGCATTATATGCGGCTAGTGAATACACCAAATTATGGTTATAGTTTGTTAGTAAGTTTGTAAAATATTTTGTTCCAAGCTGAATATTGAGATTGGGATTGTATAAATGACTTTTTTTGAGTCTTCTTTTAAACTGTCTCGCCGTCGTTGGCATTAATTGCATAAGGCCTCTGGCCCCGACATGAGATCTAGCTCTGGCATTAAAACCTGATTCTTGACGGATTAAAGAGAGAGCAATGATAGGATCAAAACCTTTTGTATTGGCCTTAATTTGATTCATATAAGGTTTTGGAAATAAAATCTTAAGTGTATTTTCAGTGAGTTTTATCTTTCCAGCATTTATTGATCGATAGATGATTTTAAAGCTTTCAAGATAAGCTTCGTGGGTTGAAAGGTGATAAGCTGCGGTTAGAATATGTGCCTGTAACTGCGAATACGTTTTCTTTTTTTGAAGGTTTTTGAGCTCAAGTGAAACAAAACGTGGATTATGAATTGTACCCCATGTCACAATTCTCTTTAGCCATTTTCGATCTAGTGTTTGATTAGCAACATTGTCATCCTCATCTTGGGAGAGATTACTAAGATATATCTCACGAGTTGAAAGGCCTGAGTTCTGACTTAAAATTTTAGCCGAGAGAATAGCATAATAACTCAATGGGTTCTCTTTGATAAGACGTTCAAACTCATTGGTAGCATCCTGATAGTATCCGAGCTTACTATAGGAATAGGCGACCCAGAAATGAATCTTTGAGTGAGTATAAAGAAAGTTCTTATCAAGCTTATAGTCTTTTAATAATTGAACAGCAGCATAGTATTGTTCTTGTAATATATAAGACCACATATATTCAAAAATTGTATCATCAACATGATATTTTTTTTGTTGTAATATTCGTTTAAAACCGGCTTGAGCTTGTACATAATGACCACGTCTCATATATGATTTAGAGAGGCTTAAAAGACTTGCCAGGGCCCTTCTGTGTGGTTGGTACTTATATGTTTTGTTTAAAAAGGTTAAAAAAGTATCAAAATCTTTTTTAATTTCTTTTGAGGATTTGGAGGTATCAACGGTTTGAAAAGCCTGCCCCTTAAGCTTTTTTAGCTCTCGATAAAATACAGAGCGTGTTTTCCAGATCTCCAAATCTTTTGTTTGAATGAACCTTGTATCAGCTGCAGTTAAGTGTAGATAGTTTAGTAATCTTTTAGAAGGTGTAGAGTCCGTTTTTACATAATGTTGTATAAAGACCTGTGAATAAAGTTTGTGGGCTTTTTTTCCAATTGCAAATCGACTTAGAAAATACTGAATATCGGTTAAGTTTCTTCGAAATAAAATAGCTTTTGAATTTTTCTCTATATATTTGGCTTCACGTTGGTGAAAACGCAGAGAATTACCAGAGTTTAAAGTAAGTCTTTTAATATATTTATTAAAACAAATATTTTGTAAGTTTTGATTGAGTTCTTTTTGAATTAAATCATCATAGTTTTTTGATTTTAACTTAGTACAGGTTCTTTTTATTGTTCTAAGTTTTTTAACTCTCGATAGGTTTAATATTCCTTGGGTCCAAATTGTATATTCTTTAAAAGTGGGGTTTTGGTGCAGTCTTGTGTTTAACTTACGAACGAGTCGTTCATTCACAATTCCCTTACGAGCAAGTTTAAAAAGTTCTTTGAAATTATTTGCAAGTTTTGTTTCTGTTTTGGAAATATGAATCTTTTCAAATGAGCCAGCTAATCCGCGAGCATGAACCGATTTTTTCGCAGCAAAAGATGAAAGTCCTAATCCTAATCCGATAATAAGTATATATATTTTGATCTTCAAAATGCCTCCATGCTTTTTGAGAAATCTTATTAAATAGAATAACATTTATTTGTTAAATTGTGCTAAGAAAGATCGTATTTTCCACCCCTTAAAATTATTTAAGGCGACCTACTTGTATCTCCTTAATTTTTCTTTGAATTTCATCTAAAACAGGTTTTTTATCTTCAGGTACAACAAGGGCAATATTTTCAATATAATCTAGTACTTCACTTAGGTACTCAATTTCTTCCTCAGATTTTTGCTTTAGATAGTTTATGGTTAAGTTGATTTCATGGGCAACTTCAGGAAACTGGTCACCCTCTCTAAAGTGAATATCCTCAACTTGATCACTTTCCCTGATTTGACGTAAGTGATTGATAAGTTTGTACATTGGACCAGCGATCTTATGAGAAATAAAAACACAAAATACAAAAACAAGACCGATAAAGCCTAGTTGCGTCAAAATAAGGTAGGTTAATAAACTTGAGCGTTGATTTTGATATTCTAAAGCAAGATTTGAATTTTCCCCATTAAGTAATTTAAGCTCATTGGCCAACGAGATGATATAGTCAAAAAGTTCATAAATTGTCATGGGATAAATAAGACTACCTAAAAAAACAAGGCTGCAGATAATAAAGCAGAACTTGTATTGAAACTGAGGATTTATGATGAAAATTTTTCTATTGTTTGCCAAGGGAAATCCTTTTTAATTACGCTTTTTTTATTTTATATTAACGACTTAAAAAATATTGTAAATCAGTAGGAAAGAATAACTTAGTTTTTATAAGGAATAGATAATGGAAAATTTAGAAGAATTGGTTTCACAAGTAGAAAATCCTCTTACAGGGAAAACTCTTGGTGCAGAAAATAGAGTCGTTAGTGTTGAGTATAAGGGACAAGATTTATATGTGAAGTATAAGCGAGATGGAATTGACCCTGATACAAAAAAAGTTCTAGAAAAAAATATTTTAAACTGTCTAGCAGATAAAGTAGATGAAGATAATCTTTTTATCTTAGCGCAGTCTGATGACAGTAGAGATGTTTTAGCTGGAACAGCAAGGGAGCCAGAACCGAAAAACTCACAACCAGCACAACTGAAGGTTGGGCATGGAACAGTTGGTGAAAAAAGAAGAATTCCCAAGGTCAAACATGTCATATCGATTGGGTCAGGAAAAGGGGGAGTTGGTAAGTCAACTTTTACAGCAAATTTGGCCGTAACTTTGGCACAACAAGGTCATAGTGTTGGAATTATTGATGCAGATATCTATGGACCTTCAATGCCAATGATGTTTAACAAAAGAGATCATAGGCCGCAAGCTACTGATGAACAAAAAATTCTTCCTTTAGAAAATTATGGAGTTAAATTTATTTCTTTTGGAAGTTTTATTCATGAAGACGAACCAGTTGTTTGGCGTGGCCCTATGTTGGGTGGTGTTTTAAATCAGTTCTTTTTTGATACCGACTGGGGAGATTTAGATTATTTATTGCTAGATTTGCCACCAGGAACAGGAGATGTTCAACTTTCAATGATTCAAAATATTGAAGTTGATGGATCAATTATTATTTCAACTCCTCAAGATGTCGCTTTGTTAGATGCTAGAAAAGCTTTACATATGTTTGATAAGTTAGGCCTTCATGTCATCGGTATGGTGGAGAATATGAGTTCTTTTATTTGTGATGATTGTGGTAAGGAGCACTTTGTTTATGGAACAGGAGGCGTGACCACGGCATGTAATGAGTTGGGCGTAGGCTATTTAGGAAAAATAGCGCTAGACTTAGGGGTAAGAAAAGCAGCTGATTTTGGAACTCCCTATATGTGGAATGCACAAAAATATGAGGGCAGTAAAATTTGGAATAGCTATAGGGAAATTGCTTCTAAGGTAGACAGCTATTTTAATCCTGATGATAATAAGAAAAAAGGAATATTATCTAAGATATTGAAAAAGTAGTAAGGTGTTAATTGGATCTAAAAATTTTTGAAATCATAGATGAACAGAATATTGTTTGTTTTACTGGTAGATTAAACTTGTTAAAACCCCAGACAAATGAACATGTCGGATCAATCATTTTTATCGATGGACAAATTGTTAATGCCCTTTGGAAGGGTTGTGCTCCTTTTAAGGCTTTGATGAACCTTTTTATTAAGTTCTATGAGCAGGATTTGAAAGTTGTTGTTGAGCCAGAGCTTATAGATGAAAAGTATATAAAGCTGAGCTATCCTTTAGAAAAGTTCAAAAGGTTAGCAATCGAAAGTATTGAAAACTATCTTAAAACGAAGGGAGAGAGACCTTCCGATCATTTGAAATTGTATATAAAACCTGAGTTTATTAAAACTGGAAATGATGTTGTACAAGAGGAATTTAACCTGCTTTGTACTCTTGGTGAATATAATAAAGTTTCGGATGTATATGAAAAATGCGAAATGCTTGATCACGAAATAACGTATGCCCTTATCAATTTAAGAAAAAAGAATGCGATTAAAGTTGTAGATGTAAAATAAGGAATTTTTATGAAAACACAAAAGCACAATGAAGGTGAACTGGCCGATTTAACGGTAAAAATTGAAGCTCAACTCATTAAAGATTTGCAGACGATGTCAGAAAACTCTGAAATGTCTGTAGATGATATTGTCGCTGTTGCAATTAAAAGGTTTAGATCTTCTCATGCTGATTATATGGGAATAAAATTAGATTATCCTTAAATTAAAAGTTAATTTGAAATATAGTTGATACTTTTGGCAATTTGAAGAAGTGCTTCGTCACTTATCCAAAATGCCCCTTCATCACGATTACAATCAGTAATGACATTTTGATGATAAAGATTGCAACTTGCTCCAAAGGTATTTCTTACTTTGTACTGACATTTATTCTTAAACCATTTTCTAGCGATAACGGTGTTGGTGTGAGGAACATTTGCTTGTGCTAAAACCTTATTTAAAGGATAGGTTAATATCATCGGTTGATGCGCATTTAGTAAAGAGTTAATAATCTTAAAAAAGTTTTTGGTATTTTTTTGTTTTGCTAAGTTCCTTTCCCAGGCTTTCCCAGTATATCTTAATGTGTTTGGCGCCTTTATCTTTTTAGGTTTAAATTCTTGTAGAGTAAGTTCTTTGTTTTCACATTTTTTTAAGGCAATTTTGGCAAATGCATTATTTAAATCATCGCCTTTTAGTATGTTTATAAGTTGGGGATCCATGATGTCTGCTAGGAGTGTTAACTTCTCTAGCTCATGTTTTACATCTTGATAACCAAGATTTGGGGACTCATCAAGTGTCTTTTTAATCTTTTCAAGTTTCTTGAAGTCGTAAATCGTAGATCTTATCTTTAAGTTTGTTGGATCAAAGGGAAAGTCTTTTTCGCTACAAATTTTATTTTGTTTACTTATGTGTTTAAGGGCCTGTGCTGTATACGCTCCTTGGTAGAATTTTTGTAATGTACTTTTGGAAGATCTATTTAGTTCCCATGAAAGTCGCATAAATGGATTATTTTCTACTTTTTGATTCCACATCGCCGCAATATGCATCGCAGATACAGGTCTTTTAATTTGGGCCGAAATGAGATCAGAGATTGCAAAAGCATAACACCATCCTATTAAACCTTGATTCCTTGGTGTGCTGAAATATTCTTTCATTTGCTCATTCATATTGTCCCGGATATCAACATCAGTACATTCCGCCTTAGAAACAAGTGCATGGGCCCTAAGAGTAAAAGTGAAAAAAATGATCAAGGTTACCTTTTTTATCATATCTTCGTTTTTCGGCACTTTTTATCTATTAATTTAATTTGAGCTTTCTTCGTTCTCAATTTGGTTGGGGGAAGAGTTTTTCTAAACTGTTTGATAAGTTGACAGTGTATAGATTTTTTACACGTCCAAATATACATCTTAAGTTATTTCAGTGGGTTAAGGGGTCACCTTAGCATGATTCTCTTGGCATGAAGCTTGCTTCTATATTGGGTATAGGAGAAGAGAAAATGAAAGCATTAAAGAGAGTATTTATTGGAGTGACAGTTTTTGTAACAACTAGTTTTTTTATACTAGGTGGTATGAATTCTATCATTGTGGATGAAAATGCTTTTTTAAAAAATGATTTGAATATTAAATTTGCAAAGCGTTTGGACGACTTAAATGGTGAAGTGACCATTGGTAGGATGGCCGCCTCTTTACCTGAATGGAACCAAAAAGATGCTTTGGCACAAAAAAAGATAAAGTCGAAATTAAAAGAAGATAAAAAAACCATTCAAAAACAAGACTTAGTGCTCAATCAAGAAGAAACAGTTGAAAGAATAGAAGTTCCAGTAGAAAAGACTAAACCTGCTATTAGAGATGCTATTGGTTTAGAACTTACAGGTGGTCTTTATAAGCAAAAACCGATTAATAATTCTAAAGTTATTGCAGGATCACTCAGTGTTGTTGATGGTGTATTGGAAGAGGTAAGCTTTATTTTACCTGATGGGACAAGTAGAAGCTTAAGCCTTGTCAATTCGAGAATGGTGGGAAATGTGTTTCAATTTGAAGATACTGAAACTCGAGACATTAGAAGTGGATTATTTTATGTTTTAAATCGAGAAGAAGGTAAGTATATGTTAACGATTACGAATGATACGAACTTTGGTGGTTTAAGGCTTGAATATACAGACCCTCGTATGGTGGATAGCTTAGCAGATAGTTATACTGAAACTCAATGGGGGATGAATGCTCAAAACGATTCTTCTGAATTAAAACAACAAGCTTATGAAACAACTTATCAGGAAGAAGAGGATGGTTTTTATAGAGATGAATATGCAAATAATATGGACACTGAAACATTAGAATATAATCAACCAGCAGAGAACTATGACGAATATCGTGAGGAAAGTGATGAATATAGAGAAGATGATTTCGGGCCACAAGATGATCAAGATTATTATCAAGAAGATGAATATGAGGAAGAACCTCAGGTCATGGACCAAGATGAAGAAACATACGCTTTTTCTTTTTAGATATATTTAACATTCAGTAATATTGACGGCCAGCCCTCCTCGGCTGGTTTCTTTGTATTGTTTTTTCATATCTTTACCAGTTTGTTTCATTGTGGCAATGACCTTATCGAGAGAAACAAAGTGTGAGCCATCTCCCCTTAAAGCCATTCTTGCAGCATTAATTGCCTTAATTGCTCCCATGGCATTTCGTTCAATACAAGGAATTTGAACTAGTCCACCGATGGGGTCACAGGTTAAACCTAGGTTATGCTCCATTGCAATTTCAGCAGCATTTTCAACTTGTGAAGGATTACCGCCGAGAACTTCACATAGGGCGCCAGCGGCCATGGAACAAGCGACACCAACTTCACCTTGGCATCCGACTTCCGCTCCACTAATACTAGCATTTTTTTTGTATAGAATTGCAATGGCGCCAGCTGTAAGAAGAAACTTTTGAATTCCTAGTACAGATGATTGTGGACAAAAATTAGTATAATAGTGGAGAACTGCTGGAATTATTCCTGCCGCACCGTTTGTTGGAGCTGTGACAACTTGTCCTCCTGCTGCATTTTCTTCATTTACCGCCAAAGCATATAGATTAACCCAATCTAAAACACTTAAAGTGTCTGTGAGATTTTTTTCAGGGTTTTGTGTAAGTAATCTATAAACTTTAGGGGCCCTTCGTGCGACTTTAAGTCCTCCTGGTAAAGTTCCAGTATTTTTGAAGCCTCGTTTAACACAGTCTTGCATTACCTTCCAATAATGAAGCAAATCTTGAGCTATTTGCTCTTTGGATCTCCATGTTAGCTCATTCTCATATACAATATCTGAGATATTAAGCTTGTTTTCCTCACACTGCTTAAGTAAATTTGCTGCACTAGAGTAGGGAAATTTTATTTGCTGCAAGTGAGAATCAATAACACTTGAAGTGTCTATTTCAGCCTCTTCTAAAATAAAGCCGCCACCAATAGAATAATAAATTTTTCTGATTATTTCTTTGTGGTTTTCATCAAATGCAGCAAAGGCCATACCATTTGGATGATGAGGTAAGCTTACCCGTCTGTGAAACTTTATGTCCTTTTGGAAATGGAAGTCGATAATTTTATTTTGACCATCAAAATTCATATTGAGTTTTTTTGAACTTTTTACGTTTTCAAGTATGGAGTCAATGGCATCAGAATTAATTGTTTCAGGCTCAAACCCTTGGAGTCCTAAAATACAAGCTTTGTCAGTACCGTGACCTTTACCAGTCAAAGCTAAAGAACCATAGAAGTCGCACTTTATGATATGAATATCAGAAAAACGATGAATTCCCGTGATAAAGTCGATAAAAGACTTTGCTGCTTTCATGGGACCAACGGTATGTGAACTTGAAGGGCCAATGCCAACGGTATATATATCAAAGACACTAACAGACATAGCTTATATATAAACTCCAAAGAGTGTACAGATGACCCACAGGACAGCTGATGTAAATAAGGGAATAGTAAGGTTGTCATCAAGTTTAAGTGGAATCATATCAAAAGCAGTACAAATTCCACCAAGTAAGACAGAAACAAATAAGATGAGAATATCAAACTTACCATTATAGCCGGTTAAAACAAAAAGACTTACTAAAGTTATAGCAATGAAAAAGGCCAGTGACCCTTCAATGGTTCGAGTTGGGGTGAGTTTATGTTTACCAAATCGAATTCCGACAATAGCAGAAAGTGGATCTGCAAAGGCTAAAGAATAAATTCCAATGAGTGCAATATGTTTAGGAAAAGCAACTATGGTCAACAAAACCGCCATGGCATAAGGAACCATAGCAGATTCTTTTAACTGCTCTTCTGCTCGCATGATAAAACGAGTAAAAGGTAATAGTTTTGATGCTGTTTCAGGATAATTAACTCGCACTTGTTCTACAATATAAAGTGCACAGGCAATAGTTCCTAAAAAGTGAATCATTTGTGAATGGCTAAAAGAAATAAGGTACAGTGTTGCTATTGAGCCGCCATTAAACATATGAAACAATCTACGCATAATTTGCATATTATGTCGTGTTGATAGGTTCTCAGCTTTTTTAGTCTCGTCTTGATTCTTATCAACTTCGATTTTTTCTTCTAAGAGTTGGGTTTTATTAGAGTCCGACTCATTCCAACTATAATTGATGTCATTCATAATATAAACCTTTAAAAATAGTATCGGAGTATGTCAGCTTGTGCATAAATTGTAAATATTATGTGGATTTAAGCTATTGGAATTACGATAGAGGTTTAAGCCTAGTTTTGCTATGCGCCTCTACAATTTTATCATTTCAATTATACTTTTATGATGATTGACGTAAGAAAAGACATACCTTTAAGATTTCGCTTTTTAGAAGCCCTTTTTTTAGGAATACTAAGGGTCATTCCGTTGCTGGGGGTTGTAAAACGTTTACGTTTATATAATCAAAAAAAAGCTGAGGAGTTTTTGTTAAAACGTAGACAAATACAAGGTCGAAAGGGAATGACTTATGCTGTAGATGTTCAATATGATTTGTCGCCTGAAGAATTTAAGAAAAAATATTCAAGCTGTTCAAAGCCTGTTCTTTTAAAGGGGGTTGCTAAAAATTGGCCATGTTGTAAGAAATGGAATTTTGACTTTTTACAGGAAAAGTATGGAAGTCAAAAGTTTCATATTGTCGCAGCAGAGGGTTTTATGACTTCTGAAGAAAAGAAACATTTAAATATTGAAGGAGAGTCAGGAGGTAACCCAAAGCTAAAAAACTTTTTATTAAGTCAGCAAAATAATGGAGTGGGGAATCTTAGATTTTGTCCAATTGTAGAGGAGAATACAGAACTTATTAATGATTTAGATAAAAAGTGGTTAAGTCGTATGACTTCTGCATCGATGGGTGTTTCATATTTGTCGTTTATTAGTGGTAAGGGTAAAATTACTAATACACATAATGCTATGACTTCTTTTTTATTTGTGATGGCCAGTGGTTCTAAAAAGTGGACGTTGTTTCCGGCTGCATATTATCCCGTATTGAATATGCCGTTACATAAAAAAGGATATTTTTACTCTGAAATAAGTCCTTATAATGATGAAAATATAAAAGCTTCTGTTTTTGAAATGGTAGATAGATACACATGTTTAGTTGAAGAGGGAGATGTTTTATATGTTCCCGCATGGATGTTTCATCATGTTGAAAACTTGGAAGATAGCTGGGGGCTTAGTTATAGAATGAGTCACCTATGGAGTGCAATTGATAGTTCACTTGGGCTTACTCTTAATAGAATTTTTACATCTTCACCAAGTTTTTTACAAATTGTTTGGCATTCATTTTATGGTAAACCTGTTTCGAAAAGAAAAAAATTTTTAATGCAGCCAAAACTTTTTAAAAATCGTTAGATTATCTTTAATTGAAAACTTCTTTAACGGCCCGATTACGGTGTGAATAGAAGAGAAAACTCAAACTCACAGACAAAAGCTGTTATGATGTAACTATTCTAAATTTTTAGATGTCTGAACAGTAAAGCTTATTTCAAATTTGAAATTATTTACTTCTAAATAACTGCTGGCTAGGGCCTCAAGGAAATCCCTTTTTAAAAGCACTTCAGAGGTTCGTTACTAGGTTTGAGTTTTCTCTATCATCAATTTAGTAGAAGAGGGCGGTTAAAAAAATTCTTTATGACTTTGAGACAGTTGGTATTTTTTGTAGAGTACTTTCAAGTTGTTCTGAATTGTATATTTTAGCCGGTGCAAAGTGAAGGTCAATAGTAGCAAAAGGCTTAGGTAGTTTAGCTTTATTCCAAGATTTTTCAAAAATTTTTTGGCGATTACAAATTGCTCGAACAGGAATAATGGGAACATTTGTTTTGTGGGAAATAGCGCAAATTCCTTCTTTTACTTTATAGATAGGTCCTCTGGGTCCATCAACAGCAAAGGCCATTTTATACCCTTGTTTTACTTTTCTAATAGAAGCTATTAAGCCTGATATGGCCTTTTTAGAAGATGAGCCTCGCACAGGTAAGTAGCCTAGTCTTTTCGCCGCATTAGTCATAATTTCTCCATCTTTTGAAATAGATACTAAAACGGCCATATTTCTTTTTCTGAAGAAATTGAGAAGGCATAGCTCATCTTGGTGAAAGAAAGCTAAAAGGTAACGGCTTTGTTGAGTAGGTTTCTTTTGATTAAAACATTCGAAAAAAAAGTTTTCGTCAGCCTTTGAAGCAAAGTGAAGCCTATACTTAAATGTTAATCCAAGTAATCTAATAAAAGCAAAGGCAATGAATCCAAGACATTTTTCGCGCATAAATAAAAAAAGGTTCCAGCAGACTTTTGGTACGGCATCGTGTTACCAAAAGTCTGCTGGAACCTTATAGAGTTAAGATAAAATCTTTTTAAATTCTTCTTTCATGATTGGAACAATTTTAAATAAATCTCCAACAATACCATAATCTGCTTTGGTAAATATTGGTGCATCTGGGTCAGTATTAATAGCAACAATGACCTTAGATGTTCGCATACCAGCTAAATGTTGGATTGCGCCAGAGATACCACATGCAATATAAAGCGAAGGAGATACAGTTTTACCTGTTTGACCGACCTGCATATCAGGAGAGGCATAACCAGAGTCAACAGCAGCTCTTGAAGCACCTACTGTTGCTCCAATAACCTCAGCCATTTCATCAAGAATAGAAAAGTTCTCTGAGTTTTTCATAGCACGTCCGCCTGAAATAATAATATTAGCTTCTGTAAGATCAACCTTCTCTGATGCTGAAGCAATGATCTCTTTAATTGCTGCTCTGATTTCACCAGCTTCTACATTTGCTTCATTAACTTCACCAGAAGCAGCAGTTGTAGACTCTGGAAGTCCTAAAGCATTAGGTCTAACTGTGATGAAATGAGGCTTGGGACCTTGTAAGTTTACTTTTGCTAAACATTTTCCAGCAAAGAGTGGTCTGGTTCCAGCAAATTCATCACCCTCAAAGAGAAAATTAACACAGTCCGAAGCCATCCCAGCGTCAAACTTAGTTGCCAATCTTGGAAACATATCTTTTGCTAGTGACGTTGCCCCAGTCATAACATAATCATAGCTTTGAGAGCTGATAAAGCCATGAAGAGCATTTGAGTATCCTTCAGGTGAATATTTATCTAAGTTGTCACCTTTAAGCTTATGAACTTTAGCTGCACCATGCTCAGCTAAAACTTTAACCTGAGCATCATCTAGGTCGCCAATGACGGCAACATCTACAGTTTGCCCTTCAAGCTTCCCAAGAATTTCTAAGGTTACAGGTTTAATATTTCCTTTATGTGTTTCTGAAAAAACTAATACGTTTGCCATGTGAATTCCCCTTAAATAACTTTTGCTTCTGTTCTCAATAGACCCACAACCTCTTCAACAACTTTTTGTTGATCAGCTTCGTCCATTGCATCAAACTTCTTTCCTGCTGGTTTTTCAGGTGGAAGTTGAAAGTCTGAATAAACAACTCTTCGATCATCTGCTGTTACTCCAACATCACCTAAACTCAACTGTTGCATAGGCTTTCTTTTTGCTTTCATAATACCTGGTAATGAAGCATATCGAGGAGTGTTGATTCCTTTATTCGTAGCAAGAATACAAGGTTTATTAAGCTCGTAAATTTCTAAAGCTCCCCCTTCAATTTCTCTTTTAACAGTTACTTTATCTCCGTCTTGTTCAAAACCAACAATAACTGAAACAGAAGGTAGCTCCATCATGGTTGCTAGAATTTGTGGAACTTGAAGACAGTCATCATCAATGGCTTGTTTTCCACATAAGATTAGATCTGCAGATTTACCAGATTTATCGATTGCACCCTTAAGAGCTTTAGCAATTGAGTAAGAATCGAGGTTATCTTCAGCCTCTACTAAAATCGCTTCATCCGCACCCATGGCCATTGCCGTTCTTAAAGCTTCGGTGTCCTTAACGCCACCAACACGTACAACAGTAACAGTAGACCCTGCATTTGCAGCCTTAACAAGTAATGCTTGCTCAACCGCAAATTCATCGTAGGGGTTCATAATCCATTTGATCGAATTAGTTTCGATAAATGTTCCATCACCATTAGGTTGAACTTTCGTTTCCGTGTCA
>PAKC01000034.1 GCA_002706205.1 Halobacteriovoraceae bacterium | reverse complement strand
AAGTACTTGCAAGAAAAAATTTTGGTAACGCCCTTCTCGAATGTCTGGGAAAGTCCAGGGTAAATTTTGGAATCCATTCTTTTTTTTAAGTAAGACAAGATCACCCCAAACTCCTTTGCTAATATATATTGTTGAATAATTTCTTCAGCTCTTAAATTTCCTGTTAGACCTTGAGTTGCTGTATGGCAAAAGCTACAATTCATAGCGCAGCCAACTTGACTTGAGACACATAAGGAAAAAGATTTTCTAAAGGGAATTAGGACAGCTTCTACAATCTTATTTGGTGAGTATTCGATAAGAAACTTTGTTGTTTTATCAGCTGCAGTCAAGGCTTTACGAACTTTAGGTTTGTCCCATGAGTATTCTTGTTTAAGTTTTTTGATAAAAAGTTTCGGAATATGTGTACCAAAACTAAATTCTTTCCAAGGGTAACGATAGATGAGATTTAAAACTTCTGAAATATTTTTGTCATTTCTCTTATGCCCCAGACTAGTGTAAAGTTTATTAAGTTCATCTGTTGTGACTGAATAGATAGAGCTTTTCATCTTTATTTAATTAAACCATGTTTTTTAGCTACTTTATCAAAATAGATCATGTTTTGCTTTGCATAGCGTCTTTTTTCAACATAAGTTCCTGAATGAAAACTTTTTTTGAAACCATATGCGACAATGTCTTTCAGTCTCTTAAGAGGGAGATTGAAATGATTAACTGCAAGCTTGTATTCATTTGTGACAGTTGTATTTGAGATTAATCTATTATCAGTACAAATTGAAGTGGCCATTCTGTTAGCAATCATGTCTTTAAACTTGTGTTGCTGTAAGTTTTTTATTTGAGGATTTGTTTGGAGATTACTTGTTAAGCAAACTTCGATAACCGTTCTTTTGTCTGCAATAAAGGAGGCAAGATTTTGTATATATTTTGTTTTATTTTTTATTGTGGGGTCTAAGATCCTTTCAGGCATAAATAATGAATAGCCGTGGCCAATTCTGTCTGCATAACACTCTGTTATAGCTTCAAAAATACTTTCTGCTCCATAAGCTTCTCCTGCATGAACTGTTTTGTTAAGAAAGTGCTTGTGAGCATAGGCGTAGGTTTCTTTAAACTTTCCGGCAGGATAACCTTCTTCTTGGCCAGCCAAATCAATTCCAACTATTGGTATTCCCTTTTCATCTCTAAGTTTTACACTTGCTCGGACCATTTCCATCGAAGCAAGACTTATGACATCCATTTGCTTTGAGTGATTCATAACTTCATAAAGTGTCGTATAGTAGGGAGAAAATCCTTTAGGCCCAAACATCCTCATGGCACAGTTTATGATACCATAGTGAAATTCGGGTCGCCCTTGTTCTTTGACAAGAGCAGATTGATTATACTCTTGTTTGGCCCTATTTAAACCTTTATTGACAGCAATAAGAATATTTTCAAAACTAAGACCCTTTTGATGGTCTATTAAGAGTTGTGGAGCAAACCTAACTTCAATATAATTAACGTTTTCTTTTTGATTATCAATTGCAAGCTCATATGAAGCTCTTTCTATGTTTTCTAAATCTCTTAAAACACTACATGTATATTGGAAGCCATTTAAGTATTCGCCTAGATTATTATAATGAGGCTTAAAAACAAGACTTTTTAATCCCTCTTGTGTTTCTGATGGGATTTTAGTTTTTGTTTTTTTTGCCATTTCTATTAATGAGTTTAAACGCAGACTCCCATCCAGATGTAAATGAAGGTCAGTCTTAGGCATATCAAAAAGGAATTCATTAGTATAGTTCATACAAAGATTATAACTTATTTTATATCCTTAAGAAATGGAAAGTAATAACGAAGTTCTTGAGCAGACAAGTTTTCTATTTTTTTTTGATTCCTAAAACTAAGCGCTTCGGCGTCTTTGCTTTCCTCAAGCGCTAGCGCTATATCCTTGCTTCGAAGTATATGAATTAAAGGCAAAGGAGAGCGGTTTACATAATTGGCAAGAGAGTTTTTATCTTCTTGTTCAAAAATAAATTTAGGATGAAAAGAGACCAGTTGAAATGTCTCTTCTAGAGAAAGCTCATAGAGCATATCAGATAGGTTTTGTTCAAACTCATAAAATTTGAAAAAGTCTTTTGTCGCATTTTCAAAAATGACTAAACTTGTTGTAAGATTTTGACTCTGTTGTAAAGTATTAAGCTCATCTAGAAAAAAATCTATTTGCTCTTTTTTGTTTTTTTTATTTGTTGATTTTATTCTTATCTGGCCTTCATTGTATGGCTTTTTGGCAAATGGGCACAAGTTTAATCCGATAACTGTTTTGAAAAGCCAATCATGGACTTCTTTTTCAGCTGAGTTCATTTTCATAAAAAAGTTTCATTCGTACAATAAATTCTAAAATTTCCTCTTTAGGACGAGCAAAGCAGACTCGGAAGAAACCTGGAACTTTAAGGCCTAATTCTTCTCCTGGAGTCATATTAATTTTTATATAATTAAGAAACTTTTCATATAGCTGTTTTTCTTGAGCAAAATCTTTGCATTGCTCAGATAGATCTAATAGCATAAAGAGTCCTGCATCGGTAGGGATAAACTTGTACATTGGAAGTTGCGTTTCAAGCACTAAAGGAATCTCTTTTAAGCGCTTTTGATTTAAAGGGATATACTCTTTTAAAAAGTGAGTATCAGCTAAAATGTTTTGGACTAATAATTGAGTATGTGTTGAGACAGGATGAAAATAACTTAGACTCTGCATCGCCTGGGCCATTTTTTGATCTTCATGATAGTATATTCCAACTTTAAGTCCAGCAAGAGAAAAGTCTTTGGCCAGGCCATATAAAAAATGAGCATCAACGCCTGCTTCTTTAGCTTTTTGGTAAAGAGAAATATGTTTTTGGCCTTGATGATTTGAAAGAGCATAAATTTCATCTGAAATAAGTGCCAGATGATTTTTTTTACAAAAAGAGATTATATCATTCATAAATTCTTCAAGAAGAACTTCTCCTGTCGGATTATGAGGATGAGTAATGAGAACAGCTTTTATTTTATCTTTGTGAGGTGATTGTAAATAAGTCTCCTCAAAAGCTTTAATATTGTGAGCAAAGTTAGAATCTGGATGAAGATGGACTTGCTCAAATTCACATTCAAATCGTTTTGTGAAGTCATGATTAAAACCAGTGTAGTATGGCGTCGGTATGAGGATTCTGTCACCTTTGTCAAAAAAGGCAAAGCTCATAGATTCACAAACGGCACTTAGCCCAGTTTGGATAACGATATTTTCACTGTTGAGCTCTTTTAGAGCTAAAAAGTTTTCAAGAAAATTTTTAATTGTCTGTCTTACTTCTTTTAGTCCATGGAGGTCATTGTATTGAATATGATGATTATCAAGCTTTAAGGGATAATTTATTTTGGGTAGTAATTTATCATTCATGAGATGATTTTCAGCTATTCCAAAATTGAGATATCCTTTAGTGTTATCACGGGAGTAAGGGTTTTCCTTACATTTTACAAAACCTTCTATAATTGCACTGGGCGAGTGATTAAGTTTAGTGAGTCTATTTGAAAGCATCATTGAACTCCTGAATGTTCGTGGAGTTTTGTCATGACCTGGTAAAGTTCCATTCCTTGATGAACAGAACTTGAAGGACAGCGATTAATAATAATTCCATCTTCTTGGGCAACAATAGTAGAGCGAGAGGAGCTTATGGGGGCGAGAGGATCTATATTTTTAAGGTTGTAAAAACTTGCTAGATTATCCCCTTTAAAAAAACGATCTCCAGGCGCAAAATGATAATCGACGAGCCCACCTTTAGGTGAATAAATTGTTTTATAATCTTTTAATAAACAATAATGGCAGTCTATTTGGTCCGGAGTGCCAGCAAGAACTCCTTTATATTTAAGATAATTAATAATACTTTCTACATCCTTGGAAGCACTTTGCATGCAAAATGTTTCTTCTGATCCAAATTCAAGGGTAAAAGACTCAATATCTTTGGGACACTCAATTTTAGCCTTTTCAAGTGCTTTAAATAAGTTAATCCAAGGCATAAAAGCAGCTTCGTCCATTGCCCCTCCAAACTCATTAGGGATAAGCAATATATGTTTAAATTTGAGAAAATAAGCAACCTCTTTTTCGTACTCGGCAGCATAAAGATAGCGAGTTGCAACAGGCCCAGTGTGCAAATCTAAAATACCATCTGATTTAGCGGATAATTGTTGTAGTAAAAGGTTTAACTTGTTATTTTCTGAGAGTGTTTTTTTATTCATCAGTCCTTGAATATACTCTTCAAAAAGATTCTCTAATTCTTGTTTAAATGCTTTTTTAATTTTTTCCCAACTTTGACCTTGGTGCTTAGTCAGAAACTTTTTGAAATCAAAATTTGTTTCTTTGATGATGTCGATATAGTTTCGGTTCCAATTATGGCCAGTAACAGGATTGTATCGGCCATAGGTGTAGGTTCCATGTTTATTGTTTGTTGCATAGGGATTAGCAAGGGGGATAAAAGTAATACTTCCTGAAATCTTCGTTGTGTTAAGTAACTCCATAAGTTGCAAAATAACTGCATTACCTTGCAGTTCTGCTCCATGCACAGATGCTTGTATGTGAATATGGGGGCCAGGTTTTTCACCGCATAGAGTATAGGTCTTAAGATTTAAGGTCTCACCAGTGGCCAGCTCTTTAATAGGATAAATATTTTCTGTCCATTTCATAAATCTCCTAAATCATCCAGTCATATGATGTTTTGGGTGGTCTTGGAATCATAAGGTCTCCATTATAAGAGACAACTTCGCCTGGGAGCATATGACAAAGAAAGAAAGGCATCGATTCGGTAAAGCCATAAGCCCCTGTTTTGTGAAAGACAACCCAATCTCCGATTGTAATATCTTCAGGAAATTCAAAGGCCCCTAAGTAATCTAAAGCAGTGCATAATGATCCATGAATGTGATAGATTTTGGTTTTTGCTGAAGAATCTTTAAAGGCTTTGGCCGGAAATGTTTGGTTAACTAAGGCCACTCTTGCAATATGATTAATTCCACCATCACAAACTAAAATATCTCTGCCTCTTGCCTGCTTTTTGTCGACAATCTTTGTAAAATAATATCCACATTCACCTACGGTAAAACGACCAAGTTCCATCCAAATTTGGTTAAGTTGATAATCTTGTTTTATTTTTTTGAGAACACTATGAACATCTTGAAAATCAATACCTTTTTGTTCGAAAGTATAAGGAATTCCAAGTCCACCACCTAAGTCTAAGACTTCAACGGGAACTGAAATCTTTTGTGAGAGTTTTTGAATATCTTCAACCGTTTTACGCCAAATTTGTTCTAGTTTTTGAACATCAAGAATATTACCCCATTGGAAGACGTGAAAACCTTTGATATTTAAATTATTTGTTTTGGATTGATCAAGATGTTCCCAGTCATTTGGACTAATGCCAAAAGGAGTGATTTCATCTCCACCTAAGACCGATTTACCTTCATCCCAATCGAGTTGTACCCGCAATAAACAATCAAGAGTTTGTTGTTTCTCTTGAGCAATCTCGTTGAGCCAATAGACTTGATTAAGACTCTCTAAGACGATTGTTTTAACTCCAGAGTTAACTAATTGTTCGAGATAGGCTTTCGACTTTCCAGGCCCCGTTGCTAATATATGTTCAGGGTTAACCCCTATATTAAGGACTTGATGAAGCTCGCCTGAGCTGGCAACATCGATGCCAAATCCCAAATTCCTTAGAACTTTTAAAATAGCACTCATAGGATTAGCTTTACAGGCATACCAAAGTTTTATATCAGGATCTAGGCCTTTGGCCATATACTCTAAGTGAGCCTTAAGCTTATCAAGGTCGTAATAAAAAAAAGGAGCATCAAAACGATCAATAATCGATTGAGCTTTTTTTGAATTTATTGCATTCATCATTAACGTAAAAACTCCTCAAGCTGAAGTGAGCCATCTGTTTTTTCATCTCTATACTTTACAATAATTGCGCAGTTTAATGAAAGTCCCATCTCTTTGGCCCAATTTAGTTTTGCGCTAACTGGCCTTGTTCCTGGGACGACAACAGCACCTTCGGGAATGATTCCATCTGTAACTTGTTTTTCGTTAACAGCATCATAAATGGGAGTTCCTTTTGATAAGATGACTCCTGGGGCAATGACTGCTCCAGCAAGTACTTGGATACCTTCTACAATTACAGCTCCAGCACCAACAAAACAATTATCTTCTACAATGACTGGACTTGCACCAATGGGTTCGAGTACTCCTCCGATTTGGACAGCAGCTGAAAGATGGACATTTTTTCCAATTTGAGCACAACTTCCAACTAAAGCGTGAGAATCAACCATTGAGCCCTCATCGACATAAGCTCCTACATTAATATAAGCCGGGGGCATAATAATAACGCCACTGGAAACATAGGCACCACGTCTTACAGAAGATCCTCCTGGGACCATTCTTATTTTATTTTCTGGTTTAAACTCTCTGGCCGGAAGATTGTGTTTATCTACAAAGCCTCTAAAACCTGTGTCACTAAATTCTTTGAGTTCCCCTGCTTTAAAGGCAGCCAAAATAGCTTGTTTAGCTTCCTTGTTTGCAACCCATTTTCCATCTATTTTGTTGGCAGCTCTAACTTCGCCTGTTTCAAATTGATCTAAGACTTTTTCCCAATCCATTTTTATTCCTTCTTTTTATTATATTATTTATATTTATTGTACCAAGTCTGAATATTGTTGGAAGAGTTTTTTAAGAGTTGAATATCTGTTAGGTCTCTTCGTGAAAGAGGGGGCATCATGGTATCATGAGCAATTCTTTCTTCTAAACAAAGTAAAGCTTTAGCAGGAACCGGGTTTGATGCGACAAATAAAGCTTTTGCGGCATTAACCCATGTTTCTTTTTCCTCAAGTTTATTTTGTAGACATTTTTGAACATAGAGATGAGTTTCTTTTGGCCAAGTGTTTGCGGCTACTGAGACCAGTCCACAAGCTCCCACCTGAGCAAATTCTTGCATCAAAGGATCATCTCCACAGTAAAGCTTTTTCCCACCGGAAGCATCTAAATAAGTTTTCATCTTTTGCGGACTACCACTGGCTTCTTTAATTGCCCAAAATTGTGGATGTTCTTTTAACATTTCTACCGTTTTGTAACTTAATTCTTTAGCCGCTCTTCCTGGCACATTATAAAGCATGACAGGTTTACTAACTTGATTCATAAGGGTGTTAAACCATTCATACTGTCCAAAAGTTCCGGGTTTAGCATAAATGGGGGTGACCATTAAATAAGCATCTATATTTTTTGTTTCAAGCCATTGAATCCATTTCATCTGGGCAGGAAGATCATGACCACCAACTCCCACCATAACAGGAACTTTAGGTTTTTGCTCTAAAGTAAATTCCACAATTTGTTTTTTCATTTCTAGGCTTAAATTTAAGGCCTCACCTGTACTGCCTAAGATAAGTAAGCCATTTTTGGCCTGTTCTTGCTCTTTAATTAAATTTGCAAGTGAGTTTTCATCAAGTGTTAAACTTGGTTTTAAGGGAGTGATAAGTGCGGTCCATAAGGAGTAATCATTTAAATTCATTTTGACCTCATATGTTTAAGTGTTTATTAACGAGTTGACTAAAGTCTGAAACCCCAAAAGGAATTTCTTGGTCAGTTAAAACTTTATCAGCGGCCCATAAAGCTCCTTTAGCAAAAATGGCACGGTCTTTTGCTTCATGAGTAATTTTAATTTTTTCAACTTCGGACTCCATTTCTAGGTGGTGATAGCCTACGACATCTCCTGTTCTTTCGGCAGAAATATCTGCTTTTTTCCCTAGCCAATCTTGCCAGCTCAAAGCGGTTCCACTAGGTGCATCTTTTTTATGCTCGTGATGAATATCGTGGATGGCAAAATGAGCTTCGGGGTAGAGAAGTGAAGCTTTACTAAGAGTTTCAATCATGGACTTCACTATATTCATTCCGAGTGAAAAATTATGTGCACGANTNNACTTTAGTTTTTTTGTTTGAATGGATTTTAGAGTTTCTTCTTGCCAGCGAAAGCCTGTAGAGCCAGTTACAACAGGTTTTTGAGACTCAATTAATAAAGGAATATATTCTTCAAAAACATCACCTGCTAGAAATGAAATGATGACATCACATTTGGCCAGTTTTTCTTTTGTTGGAGGACTTTGTGAGTTGAATATCATTGTATCATGATGCAATTTTGCAACTTTCCCACCAGTCTTTCCTGCTCCTAATAAAGCGACTTTCATAAGTTATCCTATAAACTCTTGGTGAAGTTTTGTTATGGCCTGATCTCCGTCTTCTTTGGTCACGAGAATATTAAAGTTATATGCAGAAGCTCCTAAGCATAACATACGAACATTGATATCTTCTAAATTGTTAAAGATTCTTTTTCCAAGTCCACATTGTTCTAACATTTCATTTCCAATAAGTGAGACAAGTGTAAATCCTTTTTCGGTAACAACTTCTCCTATGGCCTCAAGTTCTTTAAAAAACTTATCATAGGCTAATGTTGACTCATCGACAGTAATGGCCACAGATATTTCGGAAGTTGTGACACAGTCAACACTTACTTCATAGCGAGTAAAGACATCAAAAATCCTTCCCATAAAACCATAAGTGTTAAACATTTTAGGTGTTTTAATTGTTAACAATGCTTGATTTGAGCGTTTAGCAATTGCTCTTATGAGAGGTTTTTCTTGTACTGATTCTCTTATCCAAGTTCCTTTTTCATCTTTTTCATAACTTGAGCCTACAAAGACAGGAATAGAGGCTCGCATGGCGGGGACTAAAGTCGTCGGATGCAAAATTTTTGCCCCGTATTGCGCCATCTCACTAGCTTCATCATAGCTAATTTCACTGATGGATTTTGCCTGGCCATAAATCCTTGGGTCTGTTGTGGCTATTCCTGCAACATCAGTCCAAATTTGTAGTACCGTTGCATTAACACCTTCTGCAAAAAGAGCAGCTGAGTAGTCAGAACCTCCACGTCCAAGAGTCGTGGTAAAGCCATTTTCATCAGAGCCAATATAACCTTGTCCTACATAGGCTTTATTTTGGTCAAATTTAAAAAAGTTTTGGCACTGACTTTTTATGGCCGTAAGTTGTGGTTTGGCCTTACCATAACTTGAATCGGTTTTTAAGAGGTCACGGCTATCAAAGAGAATGATATTCTTTTGTGGCCAAATCATCTTCATTGCTTCAGCAAAAAGTAAGGAAGAAGTTCTTTCTCCAAAAGAGACAATGCGGTCTTTTGCTTTTAACGAACATTCCCCTAAGAGATACACACCTCTTATGAGTGTCTCTAGATTGTTAAGTAACTTACGCACTTCTTCTTCAACCATAGTGTCTTTGGTCAGGTTTTGAAGAATATCAAAATGTTTTTCTCGGATTTTAAATAGAGTTTTTTCACATTCATTCCATCTGCCACTTGTTGCCGAAGTAATGAGCTCATGTAGCTGATCAGTTGTTCCATAAGTTGCTGATACAAGAGTGACACTACTGTTGTGCTGTTTTGCAATTTGAGCTGACCTTAGCATGGCTTCATGGTCTTTCATGGAGCTTCCACCAAATTTAGCCACGATGATTTCAGACATAAGATTTCCTTTTTTGTTAGTCTCTATTAAAGGCCACAAAGAGTGTTTTGGAAAGTCATATATCTGGCTAAGAGATAAGAGTGACTTGCCTTAAAGCTCTCCAAAGTTTTAACTTTGACAGTAAAATGGATTTAGCACATTTTACCAGTAACTTAGTTGCCTTTCACTAAATTACTTCGGCGAGAACTCCCGATATAAACTTCATTGATGTTAAGGCCATCTCCATTTATTTATTGAGTTTCGCTCCTCTTTAGGCTTGTTTAAGTCTATCCAAGTTAAAGCTTAATTTCAAGTTTACAGATAATTTTTTTAGGCTCATCATGGAATTAAAGCTTTAAGGAGAAAAATATGCATAAGGTTGGTATTGTTGGTTGGAGAGGAATGGTAGGTTCGGTCTTGATGGAAAGAATGCTATCTGAAAACGATTTTTCTAAAGTTAAAACTTATTTATTTTCAACATCACTGAAAGGTGAAAATGCACCTAAGTACGATAATTGTCATGAATATATTTTGGATTCCGATTCAATTGAGCATTTGAGAACAATGGATATTATCTTAACTTGTCAGGGCGGAGATTATACAAAGGATATTCATCCAAAGCTTCGCCAGTCTGGCTGGGAAGGCATTTGGATTGATGCGGCTTCTGCTCTTCGTATGAATGAGGATGCTGTTATCGTGCTCGATCCTATTAATGGAAAACATATTGAAAAATCTTTAGACGCTGGTATAAAGGATTTTATTGGAGGGAATTGTACTGTCTCTTTAATGTTGATGGGATTGGGGAAGCTTTTTGAGGAGGACTTAGTCGAGTGGATGACGAGTATGACTTATCAAGCGGCTAGTGGAGCTGGCGCTAAGAATATGATTGAACTTCTAGAGCAAATGAAGTTTTTTGGTGATGCTTATCTTAGCCAACGCCAATCCAATTCAGCCGCAAATGCTTTAGAATTTGAAAAAAATATGACAGAGAATTTTTCTCATCCCAAGTTTCCTAAAGAGTGCTTTGGTCATCCTTTAGCTTTGTCGCTGCTGCCTTGGATTGATATCAAAATGCCAAATGAACAGTCAAAAGAAGAGTGGAAAGCGCAGGTTGAAGCCAATAAAATTTTACAAAATAAAGAGATCGTTCCTATTGATGGAACTTGTGTACGCGTCGCTTCGCTTCGCTGTCACTCTCAAGCATTTACTCTAAAATTAAAAAAATCTGTAAGTATCGAGAGGGTTGAATCACTGATAAATGAATCAAATAGTTGGACCGAAGTTATTGCAAATGACAAAGAAGAAACGTTACAAAAATTAACACCAGCCTATGTTACGGGAACAATGAAGATCCCCGTCGGAAGAATACGAAAAATGACTTTGGGTGACCAGTATCTTAATGCTTTTAGTGTGGGAGATCAGTTGTTATGGGGAGCCGCAGAGCCACTTCGTAGAGTTCTACTTATGGCCCTTAAGCAATGATATATTATTTGAGAGTACAATTTACTGAGGTCCAGTCTCCTGTATCACCAGCAATGATATTTCCACCTAGAGTTTGATCAGCATGTGTAAGTGCTCCGTGAAAACTTACAACATTCTGAGTTTCTAGATTGACTGTGTTCACTACAGCGTGGCCATTAGAATAAGCAATAAAACCTTTTACTAAAGCTGTTTCATAATGAGTCACTGCGTGAGATGAGTTGATTTGGTGCTCAACTGTCATTTCTTGTTTTACACTGCCACCATCTTTAAAAATACAACTTAGCGTGTTTGCAAATGTAAGGGTTGGGAAAATACTTAATACAATTAATAGATTTTTCATGTTCTCTCCTTGGTTTATGATTGAGTATATTAAAAAAGAGAAATGGTCAAGTTTGTGCGTTTTGTGCTGCGTGTTGGGGCATAAAAAACGTACTGGGATGCCCAAGAAATATTCGTTATAATTAGGTGATGAAAAAAATCTTATTTACTCTATTTTTCTTACAATCTTTTTCTGTTTTAGGTGAAGACCGACTAAATTTGGATCATTTTAAATTTAGTTTTGGAATGAGTCTAGATATTGTACAGGCTGACACAGTTAAGGCACGTGTGTTTGGGCATGAGTTTGGTGTGGATTATAATTATCAGTTCGCAGATGACAGTTATTTATTTTTTCAATCTTCTGTTATTTTAGAAGTGGGAAGCAATGATGTTGTAGGAAGCGTTGCTGAGTTTGAACCAAATGAAAGTATTAATCTTGATCGAGGAGGTATGGGCTATCGACCTTTTGAATGGTTTCATATTCAATTAGGGGCTTTAGATCAAGGAAAATATAGCTCACCTTTATTATTAACTAAAAATGCTTTTGCAGCAATTAAAGAAGAAATTATTTTAGGTGAGGTTTATCTTTTATTTCAACAGGCCATTCCTTCAAACAACAAATTATCAAAACGTTTAGGTACCGTTGACACTGGAACTCCTTATTTTGTTTTGAATACTATAGGTTTTAAATCTGGAAAAGAGGACTTTTTTCAATTAGAACTTAGTCATTATAAATTCCAAGACCTTCCTAGTAATGTTGCAGAAAAGTCATTGGCCTTTGGGAATTCTATTAGTGGAACTGGGGAGGCAAGTCAGTTTAATTATGATTTCAGTGGAGCTAATTTTTATTTTAACTCAAGAGTGATGACTTCAGAACTTGGTCTTCTTTTTTCTGGACAATACATTTATAATGAAAAAGCTCCTGATGGACGTAATAGTGGGTATTTAGCCTATTTGGGTTTAGAATTCGAGAAATTAATCGTAAAGCTTGAAGGATTTAAAAATGAATCGGATACTTCTCCAGCATTTTATAACTCTAAATACCATGGACATAATAATATGCAAGGAAATGGGCTCAATCTTCAACTTAATCAAGAATCCTCACAGCTCAATCTTCGATATGCTAAAATGACACCTATAGAGCAAAATTCAATTCAAGATTCAACAGAAATATTTCAGATGAATTATCATCGTACTTTTTAAACAAATTCTCTTAGCTCAATTGTATACATTGTTGACACTGTTTAAGTTTTAGACAATCAAATTTTTAAGATCCATTAAGTTTTCATTACTTAAACTCGTTATATTTCCCCAGTAAATTGGAATGTTACTTGCAATATATACAATGAGTTCAAGAATTATAATAATTAAGTGGCCACAAGGCCAGGTGAGTGAGTTTATGAAAATGATGTATTTAAAAGTCTTTAGTATGCTTTTACTAGCTGTCTTAGCTGGGTGTTCAAGTGACGTTGAAGATGTCAATGATGAAAATGATAGTTCAACTTTTCGTTTATCTAAAGTTGAGTTAGTTTCTTTTCAAACTTATAGTTCAAATTCATCTTGGCCAGAGTTGAAAGATAATGCCATTTTTGATTTGAGGGCCTGTCTTTTAGACCGAGTATATATAGAAGCGATTGTAGGTGTAGAATTTCAAATAGAAGGATACTCAGGAGAGTCTAAAGCTGTTTCAGATGTTAATGGTTGTATCACATGGAAAGAAACTATTCAGTATGATTCAACAGCTGATGAAACTTTTTATAAGGTCAATGGAAATATTTTGGGTGAAAAGAAATACAAAGGAGCTCAAAATTTTCGTTTAGCTATTAACCCTTGGAATAGAAAAATTGTAGACCTCAATAAAGGTGGCTCTGTTAAAAAGCTTTCTTATTTAGATTCAAGTAAAACGAAAAGTATTCAAAATCAAATTATTTTAAAAGATATAAACTTCTCTCTCGTTGATCTGGATTTTTCAGCAAGAGAGACTTTTTTATCTTTGAAAACATTTCTTACGCCATTGTTGGCCCGTCAAGGTCTTGATGGGGTAAAACAATATGATGCTTTAACAGGTGGTCATTTCCAACTTAAGTTTGCTTTGATTCAAAAAGAATTAGGAAAGGGTGAGCGTAGACTAATTGCTCAAACGGAATCTACATCTTTTATTAATGAAAAAGGAGTTTTAGAGGCAAATATAAGCTTTGTCATTGAAGATAAAATTGACTATCAAGCAAAATTAGAATTGTTAGTAGAGGCAACGCCAATTGAAGCTCCTGTATCTTTGGCGAGTTATAGTGGTTTTGTCACATTAGATTCTTTGACAGAAGAAAACACACTTAAGTTAAAGGATATGCCATTGAATTTTTCAAGCTTTGTAAATTTAGCAGAAAATAATACAGCTCATAATAATTTTACGAAAAAAGAACAACCTCGTATGACTCATGGTTTTATCATTGATGAGATCAAAGCGAATAGTTCTATTTCTGATGGTGAGGCTAATCTTGTGGCCCATAATACTGCTAGAGAAAGAAGAGCAGTTATTGAATTAAGTTTGATAGACTCGTTAGTCTTTAAGGGAATTAATTCAAATTTTGAAGTTGAGATTCTGGATTTAAAAGAAGATAAAATTATCTATTCTCAAGTAAAATCAACTCGTCAAAGAGAAGGAAGCGGAAAAATACTGATCACACCTAACTTTGCTTATGATGAGACCTATGAGTATGATTATCGTGATTTCTTAATAACTATTAAAGGAACGAAAGCTCCTTTTCGTGATATAAAACATGAAGTTTTAGTTTATGTTAATCCAAGAGTGCAAGGGGCGGGAATGGTATTAGACTCTCGTGATCATAAGCGTCCAGAAGTTAATTTGGAAAACAAACCCCAAATTTATTTTAATGAATATCAGTTTGACTTTATCTCAAACGATGATTCTTCTGCTTATAAAATTAATAAGAATCTAGATATTTTAACATCTCGAGTTGTTCGTTTAAGAGTTTTTCCTAAGTTGAAAATGGCCCATAGGTATGATGATGCTTCTAGAGGATACCCTGCAATTCAAAGTGGTGAGTTTAAGGTCAGTTTAATGGTCTTAACTCCTAAAAATCCTTTGTTACAAAGTTATAATAGAAAGGTCGATTTAAATGATTTTTATATGCTAACTGGAGATGAAAAAATTGTTCAGGTAGAAAATGGTGAATTAAGTGCTGATATGAGACTCGTGCATTTATTTGATGAAAAGCAACTTCTTTCTTTTAAGAATATTGCTGTTTTAAAAATTGAGTCTACTGACCCACAAAGTGCTTACGCTCCAGGATATTTGATTGGGCAAGTTGAGATGTTAAAAAAATATGGAGTCGTAAGAGCGCTTTCAGATACTAAGCTTAAGTCGGAAACTCAAATTGAGCTTGATCATGCAAATCAAACTTTATCTGATGAGTTTTCAAAACGAATTAAATCTCTTGATAATAAACTTATTTCAGATGTCCATATTGGAGATCGTTATGAGATGTTTAAGCGCGAGTTGCTCTTAAACTTTAAAGCTGGATCTGTTCCAGTCATTGATCATGACCAATATAAAATTGTTGAAAAGCAAACAAATTTTCATATTTCAGATTCAGAAGAAGAATTTTTGAAAAAATTTCCTGATGTAAATATGTCTAAAGATGAAATTGAAGATTTTATTGTCACACAAAAAATATCAACAGAGAAACTAAAAAACTTATGTGCTCTGTTTTATGACAAAAAACAAAAAACAACAGTCTATTATCATTCTGGACGACCAGAGGTTGGCTATAACTTTCCAAGTGTTGTTCAACATACTGGTTTAGACTATAAAAGATGTAAAAATGATCCCCTTGCTCATATTAACTTTAGAGAGTTAAGGTTTATTGAAACAATTACAACACAACCTGGGGAGTTAGAAAGAGTTACAGGTGAACAAACTGTTATGGAAAGTACCAAAATCCAAACAAGAAATGATGCTTTCTTTGTAAGTAAAGGAGAAACATTTTCTTATATGCGTGGTTTAAGAAATAGTCACTCTGTGGGCTTTAGTGCCCATGCTACGCTCGATATTAGTTCTAAAATTATGGGTGGGCCACTTGGCTTTTTCTTATCAGCAGGCCCTGAAGCCAATATTAGGGATGATTATTTTGATATGGATTCTCAAAACTCTATGGTAAGTGATCAAAGAAGGATTATTAATCAAGATGGACAAAACTTTATTGTATCCAATTTAAAAGTAAAGTTTGAAGCTAGATTTAAGAAGTGTTTAATGATTACGCCAAAATATGTTTTAGCTGATATTCCTCGACGTGATGTTCATAGTGGTTTGGCTTTAAAAGAATTAATTTCTTGGTTTAAGAAAGAGGAAACGAGAAAGCTTGTGACTTCAGAAAAGAGACATTTAGTTTGCTCTGAATATTCACGTCGAAATGAATTGGAAGAACAATGGTTTTTTGTTCGTCTTGCTAAAAACGCATCTGATACTAATAATGACTATGCCATGGCACCAAATTTTGTGGGAAGTACTATTAGAGGCGAGACATCTTATGATCAATTTCGGCTTATGGATTTAGAAAACGATAAAAAAATTATTGTGAATATGAATTCAAATGAGAAAGTTGTGAAAAAATATAAAAACTATATTGATAATCAAGGTAAAGTTATTCGTTATAAGGATCGCTTAGGAATCGGTTATCCAGGACTTTACGAGCCTTACTATGGTTATTTAGATTATTTACAAGAAAAAAATGACTAAAAGACTCGATCTGTAATCAGATCAAGTATTGAACTCAACTCACCTAGAGAGGCCTGATCTTTAAGATTGGGCCTTTCTTTTAGAATTTCTAAAATTTCTCTACAACGATTTAGAGTTTTATTAACGGCTTGTTTGGCCAAAGTTATTGATTCATCTATGATTGATAATTCTTTTTGGGTAAGGTCATCTAGTGTTTCAGCTCTTAAGAATTTTGTTTTTTGTTCGGGGTAATTGATTCCAATAAAATGAAGGACAAAATTGATATTATTATTTTTAAAATCTAAGCCATAAGTTTTTTGGCTTTCAGGATTAAAGTCAATAATATCATCAGTCATTTGAAAAATAATACCAAGCTTTTCACCAAACTCTGAAAATAATTGATATTCCTCAGATGATTTTGACTTCGAAACCAAGGGCGCAATAAATGACCAACGAAATAATGAACCCGTTTTTTTTATGGCCAAAGTTTCATAGAGGCTTGTCGTTATTTCATAAGGATTTGTATTTTCGTATTGAATCCATTCTCCTTCTACAAGTTCTTTGAGAGTCAAAGTAAGCTCTTTTGTGAGTTCTGGATTCGCAAAGTCACTAAGTTCATGTAGGGCCCTTGCCAGCATATAATCACCTAGTAAGACACTTTTTTTATTGTTAATCAGAGCGGGTATTGAAGGTGAACCTCTTCTGGTGTGAGAATTATCTATCACATCATCATGGGTGAGTGTGGCATTATGAACCATTTCTACAACACGACCAAGTTTGAGTTTTTCATTTTCAGTCAAGGCGTACATATTACCAATGAGATAAAGCAACCGAGAACGAAAATATTTTCCATTGGCCAGACTTGATAAGTCTAATTCAGAAGCCATTTCTTTTATATAAGAACTTTCAAAGTAAAAATCGTCTAAATTCATTTTGTCCATTATTTTTTCTTTGCTACATACAAGTATGTGATACCACCAAAAAATGAGCGATAAGTTACGTCTTCAAATCCTGTCGATTTTTGTATCACTTTACAAAAGTTTTCTGCACAAGGAAATTTCATGCTAGAGTCTATTAAATATTGATAAGCTTCTTGCTTATTAAAAACTTTTCCAATGAATGGGATAAAATACTTCATAATTCCAAAGTAGATAAGCTTGAAGGGCAAAAATTTAGGCTGACCAAATTCAAGTATACATATTTTTTTTTGGGTAACTCGTGCCATTTCTTTGAGTGCTTGCTCATAATTTTCAACATTTCTAATGCCGTATGAAATACAACTATTATCAAATTGTTGGTCCGTATAAGTTAAATTCATTACATCTTGGACTTGCCAAGTTATATCAGTTGTTTTTTTCTGAGCCTGTGCGAGCATTTTTTCTGAGAAATCACTACCAATAACTTGGGCTTGCTTAGCAGACTTTTTAATCATAATAGCGATATCACCTGTCCCAGTTGCGCAGTCTAGTACTTTTGTGGGGGAATTCTCCACCATTTCGCTGACTAGGGCCTTTTTCCAAAGTCTATGGATTCCTAAAGAGAGAATATCGTTTAATAGATCGTAAGAGCCCGAAATATTATTAAACATGTTTTTTATTGTATTTGCTTCAGGCATTTTGATTCCTTATATTATTTCTTTGCCAAAGAGAGGGGCCATTGCAATCAACTCAGAACGGATTTGATTTAATTCAGTTGGAGTGATTTGTTGGTTCTTATCAGATAAAGCACACTCTGGAGAAGGATGCGACTCTATTAAAAGACCATCCGCCCCTGATGCTAGACCAACATGACATAAAGGTCTTACCATGGAGCGAATTCCACTGGCATGGGAAGGATCAATAAAAACTTTGAAATTATGGTTTTGTTTAAGATAAATGACTGAATTGATATCAAGAGTGTTTCTAGTACTTGTTTCAAATGTTCTAATCCCTCGTTCACAGAGAATAATTTTATGTTCTCCAAGGTCTGGCATATACCCACAAGCATTAAGCCATTCAGAAACAGTTGCAGAAAAAGCTCTTTTAAATAGAACTGGTTTACCTAACTTGTTAAGTTCTTTTAAAAGGTCATAATTATACATATTTCTACTGCCGACTTGGTACGCATCGACAACAGGGTCTAAAGACTCAATCTGTCTTGGGTCTGTGATTTCTGTAATAAACTGAAAAGATGATTTTTCTTTAAGATTATTAATGATATTTAGTCCATATTCTCCCAAACCTTGAAATGATTCAGGATTAGTGCGCATTTTAAAAATACCAGCTCTAATCGTATTGATAGATTGAGCTGATTTAATAAAATTTTCTAGTTGTTCTTGAGACTCAAGTGCACAAGGACCTGCTATAAGTAAAAACTGTGACTTTGATTGTAAATATGATTCGCTGTTTAACATGCGGGTAATCTAATAGATTTGATCTAATTTATCAACAAATATTGAATATTTGTAGGGCATAAGTTATGGTGTGTGCCTTATGTCTAGACCAATTAATATAAATCTTTCAGAGCTGGACTTTAAAAGTTTTTTAAAAAATGGGTGCATTCTTCAAAAACCTTTAAGTTCTTACTGTTGGGTGGCCACTGATTTAGTACCTCATCCGGAGGGATTGTTCTTTTTATACGATTTTTATAAGACTCAGGTGCAATCATATAATTGTAAGTTTTTCGCTAAAACCACGGCCAAAGAGCTGATTCAATGGGTAAATGATAATTTTAATGATAATAAATGCCAGATAACGCAAAGAGTTGGTGATTTTGATAATTATTTTCAGTCAGATGTCGCAATGATGATTGAAAGTATTGCAAATGAAAGTATTGAAAAACTAGTAGCTGTGACTATGGCCGAATATGAGTTCAATCAAATTCACCCTATTTCAAAAATTCAAGGTTTTAGTGACCTAAATGGTAGCCTTTATGGGATGTGGCAAGATGGCCATGGCTTCTTGGGAGTAAGTCCAGAACCCTTGTTTATGAAAGAAGAAAAGAATTGGAAAACGAGAGCATTGGCCGGAACGATTGGAACCGACGTTAAGAATTACGCCAATATTATTCTAAATGATCAAAAAGAGTTGGCCGAACATAATCTTGTGATAGAAGATATATGTAGCAAATTGAGTTCAAAAGTAGAAAAAATCGATTTAGGACCCACATTAGTGAGCTCTTTTGGACCTATTGCTCACTTACAAACAGAAATACTTTTTGACTCTGATGACTGTACTGAGCTAGAATTAGTCGATCTTTTGAGTCCTACTGCAGCCTTGGGGGGCTATCCTAGAGACTTAGTATTTCATTATCTTCGACAGCAGAATTATTTTAGAATTGAACAAGAAAAGAGATTGTTTGGTGGCGTTTTCGGCTTAAAAATACCCGAAGAAGCTTTTGGACTTGTTGCCATTAGAAATATTTATTGGAAAGAAGATAAAATTTTCATTCATAGTGGATGCGGTGTTGTTGCTAGTAGTAATGTTGAAAAAGAACTTAAAGAAATTAAAATGAAAAGAGACTCTATTGAGCGTATATTTCGATGAATGATTTAATTAATCACCTAAAGAGTTTGAGGATAACCCATATTTATTGTGGCGCTGGTGCTAGAAATGCTTATTTATTAGATTATTTAAAAGATTTTAAAATACTGTTTCATTTTGATGAAAGAGTTGCTGCTTTTATGGCCTTAGGGCATGCAAAGGCAACTGGAACTCCTGCCGTTGTTTGTACTACATCAGGCACCGCCGTGGCAGAGTGTCTTCCAGCATGTATTGAGGCGTATTATTCTGAAGCTCCACTGATTATTCTTTCGGCGGACAGGCCAAAAAGACTATGGGAAACTTATGCCCCTCAAACAATTAATCAAAATGAAATTTTTACACCTTATTTAAGATCTCACTTTAGTGGAACTATTGAAGCTTATAAGCAGTCAAATATAAGTTTTCCTTTTCAAATAAATCTCGAAATTGACGATAGGGCCCTTAATTACAAAGCGGCAGTTGCAACATCATTTAAAGAGGATTTTGAAAGTTCGCCAGTCGTTTTAGCAATATTTACTGAATCATCCAAAAACTATGAAAAAGAGCTTTCCCAACTAGAGAATGTAGGGGCCATGTTATACATTGAATGCACCTCCAGTCTTTATTATAAAGAATCTCGATTTAGAGTTAATGATGAAAGTTTAATTTTAAGACTTTTAAAAAATCAAACAATTCAGACTGTTATTAAGTTTGGAAGAACACCAATAACGAAAATATGGCGAGAATTAGATCGAAATCTTTTTGCGGTAAAAGTTTATTCCTATCAAAATGAGAAGTTTGGACTTGAATTTGCCTCTTTCTTAGAAAACTTACCAAAAGACTTAATTCCCACGAAGCCTTGGAATTATCCAGAACAAGAGCTTGATCAGCTTATTTCTCTGTATCCTCTTTCAGATATTGCTCAGTATCAAACGATAGCGAATCAAGTAGAGCAAGGTGATATTGTTTATGTTGGAAACTCAATGGCCATTAGGTATTGGCAACTTTTAAATAATCGAATTAGTGTTTATGCAAACCGAGGCGCTAATGGTATCGATGGTCAAATTGCGACGGCCATTGGAATTGCTAATACTACTAATAAAATTGTTCATTGTATTGTGGGTGATTTAACCTTTCTTTATGATCTTAACTCGTTAGTTTTCAAACTACCTGAAAATATTCGAATTCATGTTGTCGATAATGGCGGTGGAAGAATTTTTGAGAGAGTGAATATTAATAAGAAAATGGTTTTGGCCCATCAACTGGATTTAAAATTTCTCATACAAGGTTTTATTGATTCGGCGAAAGTGGAAGTTTATAAAGCCTGCTCTGAGCAGACCAATGAGTTTTGGAGTTGTTATGGGCAAACCTAAAATTCTTTGTTTGCACGGTTTTTTGGGCAAGAGCTCTGACTTTGACTTTTTAAGCAGCGAGTATGATATTTTTGCGCCAGAGCTTTCAAGGTATATAGACCAATCTCTTGAACAAATGGTTTCAAGTCTTTCAAAAGAAAGAGATTTATCTCAATATCATATTTTAGGCTATTCATTTGGTGCCAGATTAGGTCTTCAAATCTATTCACGAATGAATGGATCAAACAAACTTATATGCCTTGCTGGGCGGTTTGAATTAGAGCCTCAAGAAGATCTTTGTTTTAGGGAGAAATTTGAGCTTTCTCTATTAGAAAAATTAAAGACAATGAGTAAAGAAGACTTTTTGAGCTTTTGGAATCATCTTCCTCTTTTTGCCTATGATGAACATTTAATGCATCCAAACTTTGTTGCAGCTGCTTACTATTTTAAAAACTATGGACTCTCTAAGCAACCACCTTTGAAAGAAAAATTATGGGAGCGACGGGGTGATATACATTTTTATTACGGAGAAAAAGATGAAAAATATTGTCAATATGCACAAAGATATTTAAGTGATTGGAGTGTTAGTGTTTTACCAAATATTGGCCATCGGATACTTCAACATCCTAAAGAAGTTATAAAAATTTGTAAGGAGCGATTATGAATCTAAAACAATTTCTTTTAGGGACGAGACCTAAAACATTAGTTGCAGCAGTCGTTCCTGTTTTATGTGCTTATTCATTGGCTCTCTATAGATATGAGCAAGTAAGTTCTTTGTATGCTGTTTTATGTCTTCTTTTGGCTTTGTGTATACAAATAGCAACGAACTTTTATAATGATGCTGTTGACCACCTAAAAGGAGCAGATAATGTTCGTGTCGGGCCACGTCGTGTATCAACTCAAGAGAAGGTCCATTATAAAAAAGTTTTTCTTATTGGGCATTTATTTATCGCCCTGGCTATCGTCTTAGGGATTCCTTTAGTTTTAAAAGGAGGCATAGTCTTTGTTGTACTCGGACTTATATCTTTATATTTCGCTTACGGTTATACAGGAGGTCCTTTTCCTTTAGCCTATCTTGGTTTAGGAGAACTTTTTGTTTTTATCTTTTTTGGGGTAATCGCGACTTTAGGAAGCTATTATCTTATGAGTGGTACTCTTGATTATGAAGCTGGTATCTTGGCAACACAAATTGGTTTGCTTAGTACAACTTTAATTGCTGTAAACAATTATCGAGATAGAAAGACAGATGTTTTAGTTCATAAGAAAACACTGGCCACTAAATTAACTTCTTATCAATACTTAAAATTATTTGATGTCTTTTTATTTGGTCCTTATTTGTTCATTCTGTTTGGCATGCTTTTTTTTGATCTAAAATATTTCTTTTTACTTTTTTCAATTTCTCTTGCTTATAAAATTCGACGAGGCTTGAGAGAAAATACTGATGAGTCTGAGCTAAACACTTTTTTAAACCTTAGTGGTAAACATCTTATCCTTTTTGCTACTTTGTATGTGATTTTAAACTTATGCAGATAGATTATTCTTTATTTGAACTTAAACCCATAACTCAACTCAATCGTCTCAAAAGAAAGAAATTTCAAGGAGTTTTTTTTAGAGTTGAAAAAAAGTTTTATCTTGAATATTTTCCTTGGGAAGAATTCGGTGATCATTCTTGTGATTATGTTTTAGACTCTATTAAGCGTACTAAAAAGTTACCTCCTGTACTGAATCAGCAGCTTAAGCTTGAAAAGGATCAAAAGGATATTGAAAAGAAAGTATTTAAAAATCATTTGTTAGTCAAACCTCACGAATCTATTCAGATGATATCAGGCGTCTATAAGGTGAAATATTTGGGAGAGTTAAATGTTTTGTCTAAGTTTATTTCTTCTCTTAATGGTAAGGTTCGATTAGACTTTAATAATGCACTTGATGAAAAGACTTTTTTACTTTTTTGGAATTCTTTATCAGCAGGAGATAAGGATAAAATTGAGTTTGTTGAAGACCCATGTTGTTTCTCCTATAAAGTATGGAGCAAGTTTGACTCTGCTGGCGTCCCCCTTGCAAATGACTTTAATCCTTATCAAGCAACGATTTGTCGTTTTACTGTATTTAAACCAAATCGTAATGAATTTCTTCCAAGAAAAAATCAAATCTTTTCATCATATATGGGAGCTGAGCTTGGTCAGTACCATGCTTATTTAGCATTGATGCTATGGGGAGATACGTCGTTGTACCACGGAATAGTAACGAATGATATTTATTCGAATCAGTTAAATCTTTTTAAAAAACAAGATGAACAATTATATTCTCTTCAACATAACCTTGTAGAAAAAATGTATTCTCAACTGGAGGAAAGAGAGTGGAAAAACCTGATTTAAAACAAATCTTTTCAAATGAAAATAGTTATTTAATTCCTAGTTATCTAGATTTTAAAACAAAACAATATCTATTGAAGGTTTGGCAAGAGCAAAAACTCTCTGAACATGTGTTTTTAACCAGTTCGGGAACAACGTCAGGAAGTTTAATAAAAACATATGCTTTATCTAAGAAAGCTTTGAAGGCCAATGCTCAAGCTGTGAATGAATTTTTGAATGTTCAAAATGGAGATTCTTGGCTGTGTTCCTTACCTTATTTTCATGTTGGGGGACTATCAATATATTTTCGAGCAAAATTAAGCTCAAGTGCAGTTTATCTTTATGATCAAAAGTGGAATCCTCATCTTTTCTTAGAATATTTATCAAGCAATCAGATTACCTATTGCTCTGTTGTTCCTACACAGCTTTTTGATCTTGTTAAGAATAATTTATGTCCACCAATATTTTTAAAAGGAGTTTTCGTTGGTGGAGACTTTTTAAATGAATCTTTAAAAAAAACGGCCATAGACTTAGGCTGGCCACTTATTCAAACTTATGGAATGACGGAGACATGCTCCCAAATTGCTTCTAGTTATACTCAAGATGTTGATAAGAATTTTTTAAAAGTTTTACCTATTCATAAACTAAGTTGTGAAGCAAATTCAAAAGATTATAGAATCTCTTCTCCAAGTTTATATTCAGCACAGATAAATATTGATCCGAAAAAAGAATCTTATGTTCGAACTGATGCCACTGAAACTTTTTTATTACCTGATTTGATTGAAATGAAATCTTTTGATGATAATTTATATATAAAGCCGATGGGAAGAAAAGGGGATGAAGTCAAAATTAAAGGTCGTTTATTTAGTTTTTTAGACTTAAAAAATTCAATAGAACAAATTCTCCTAGATCTAAGTCTTTATCAATATGCTGCCGTTGTGTTAGATCACGATTCGCGTCAAGGAAAAATTCTTGTCATTTTATTAGAGAAGTCTATGCATTCAAAAAAGCATGACTTAGATCAGCAGATTAAGTCTGTCTTTCCAGGACTGAGGGATAATATTCAAATTAAGCTGGTAGAGAGAATTAAGAGAACATTTCTTGGCAAAATTAAAACTGATCAGTAAAGTCTGACTCTCTTGTTAAATTCTTATTAATATTTTCCTCAATTTCAGGTGAATTTAAGTTAGATTAAGTTTTTTTTAGTTTATAATAACGCTAAAGGCAGGACTGGGTTAATCTCTATGAAAAATATATTGGTTGTTGATGACGAGTTAGATATTTTAGACACAATTATTGACACTTTCGAAATTGAATTTGAAGAAAGAAATATTATGATTTATAAAGCCGCTAATGGTGTAGAGGCCCTTGAGCTATTTAAAAGTGATATTGTTTTTGACTTAATTGTGACTGATATTAATATGCCGGAGATGGATGGGATAGAACTCACTCAATATGTAAAAGGGTTACGCTCTGATATGCCTGTTATTGTTTTTACCGGACATGGTGATATGGAAGAGCAAGACAAATTAACAGCTTTGGGTGTTATTGCTATGATTAAAAAGCCTTATGTTGAAGATCTTCTTGAAGAGGTAAATAATTCATTAAAGTAGTATTGCTTAGCGCGATTATAATAGTTTGGTCGTTTTATCGTTTTCTTGGGCTTAGACGTAAGTAATAAAAGCTTTTGGATCTAAAACAATTTCTCCTGTTCGTTCTTTTTCTCTTACTAATTTTATGATTTCATCTTGAGCTTTGCATACAGCTGAGGCAGGCTTTTCTGTTTGTAATTTATCTAGAAATTCATCCTGCATAGTAATTGTAAGCTCTGAAAGGAGTTCATAAATTAGCTCTTTACTAGATAGTCTTAAAGCAACGGCGAGAAGATTATGATTAACTTCCTTAAGAAATTCGATCTTCATTTGAGTTGTCATATAGCGCAATTGATCTAGATACTCGATATTGTCTTTTAAATTATTGCATAAAACTTTATTTGATTTTTCTACATGATTTAAGATTTTAATTTGTTCTTCTAAATCTAGCCCACAATATTTTTTTGATGTGATCCCTTGTGTTTTACGTTGCTTGACTTCAATGATGCTTGAAATAGACTTATAACTTATAGAATTAAGTTGGTCTGTAAAAATTAAGCCTACCTTGTAGAGCTCTTCTTCAGTTTCTTTATATTTTTGGATATAAATAATACGAACTTTAAATGGGCTAGGAAGCTTTTGATCAGTTAAATTGTCTAGAAAAAGAATTTGGTTAACTTCTAACTTATTTACAATATCTTGTCCTACCACCATGCCTGCTCCCTGAGTTGAAATATCTACTAAGACACTTGAAAGTGTAAAGATAGGGGACTGGGTGGAAGGATCAATTTGTTGCGAATGATAAGTAATATTTTTATGATCTTGATACAGGTAGTAAAATCTCTTTGTTTTTCTTTTTTCATAAATCTGAATTTCACCAGGAGGTGAAAATTCAATAAAAGCACCAAGGCGATTAAAATTTTCTTTTTTAAAGATGATATCTAATTCTTTTATATGTACATAAAAAGGAGCTTCGTCTGTAAATAAGTCTGTAGGGGCATTTTGATCTAGTTTGACTTTACAATTGGCACGACTCATTTCAATTAAGCGTGCAGGAAAAGTTTTACGGTGATCTCCAAATTGTTGCCAGACTACAATTGTCGTTTTATCTTTGAGTGCTGTTTCTAGATGCTCAAGAATAAGTGCTTTTTGATGTGTCTTCCAGTACTGCATAGCTATATTATATAATGAGTTTACAATTAACTCACTCTTTTTTTAGGTTAAACTATGAAGCTCGATTTAAATAGTCTCATCTTTGAAAATCAATTTTTTATTGTTATAAATAAACCAGTGGGATATGAGTTTCATGGACCTTTAGGAGTGTTGAATGTATTACGTCAACATTTTCCTCAATTATACGGTGTTCATCGCTTGGATAAGGCCACATCTGGTCTTATGGTATTTGCAAAAGACAAAAATACTCAAAAAATCTTGAGTGAGATTTTTAGTAAGAGAAAGGTTAAAAAGATTTATCTGGCCTTGAGTTCAAATAGACCTATTAAAAAGCAGGGGAAGATTTGTGGGGATATAGTCAAAAGTAGATCAGGTAATTACAAACTGACAAGACAAAGAAGAAATCCTTCATTAACTCAGTTTGTTTCTTGTTATAATGATGACACTTCCTTGCGATGCTTTGCTTTAAGGCCATTAACAGGCAGGACTCATCAGTTAAGAGTTGTGATGAGCTCTCTTGCAGCTCCGATTTTGGGCGATGATCGATATGGAGGAGAGCCTGCACAACGATTATATTTACATGCTTATCAATTGAGTTTTGAATTTTCTAATGAGCTATTTGATTTTAGATATTTTCCCGATGAAAATGAATATTATCATCAAACAAAAAATGATTTTTTAACAATACTAAAGAAATTATAACTTAGTGATAAAAATGCCTCTCAAGGTCTATGAATATCCCTTGAGAGAATTTTTATTTTTTTGCTTCGATTTTTGCTTTTAATTTCGCTTTTTTCTTTGCTTGGCTCTTTTTTCTTCTCATTTTAAGAACAGATTTTTTTCTACCCATACCCATCTTATAACTCCTCTAGTAAATAATTTGAGAACTTAATGTACTGCAATGGAGCAATAAAGTAAAGTTTTATAATTTCTAACTAGATATTTTTAAGGGGGAAAGTAATCTGAAAATTTTTAGGGTTTACGGCATGATATCCCCATTTGAGTTTATTTTTTTGACACAAATTATTGACTAAGGCCAAACCTAAACCTTTATTTTTATGAGAATGTGTTGTGTAATCGGTGCTACAAGCTTTTTCTAAAGGGACATTAAGGGTGGGAGCTGTGTCTCTTATCGAAACGTCAAGGGCCTGGGCCTTTTGATCAAACTTAATCGAAATCTTTCTAGGAGTATTTTTGGAATCTATTGTGGCTTCAATTGCATTTATTAATAATGATTTTAAAATGAGAAAAACTTCATCAGCGGGACAATTAAGTTCTACTGTTGGAGGAGTATCGTACTCAATATTTATTTCATGAGTATACGCTTTGTTTTCTATGAAATAACAGGCAGAGTAAAAAACTTGGTCAAAATGTTGAAAATGCTCATCATTTATTACTGTTTTATAAAAATTTCTAAGATGAAAAATTCTTTTTTGAAAAACTTCTGTGGCAGAGTTGATTTTAGTAAAAATCATTTCTAGTTTTTTTTCATCTAGCTCATCTTTTTCTTTGAGAATTTGATAAATACTTATTTGCCCAATTAAGACTGCCAGAGGGTTGTTCATATCGTGGACTGTCTTGGAAAGCATCTGTGAAAAACTATTAAATAGCATTTTTTCTTCTTGAATAAAAGATTCAATGTCTTTCATAAAACTCCATTTTTGGAATTAGTATAAGAGATAAAGCTTTCGTTTGCAATTTAGGGTCAGTTTTGTTTAAGTTTTCTAAATTTATTATACATTGATTGGACGACTTGATCAGTTGATAAGTTAAAGAGCTTGGCGAGAGCTTCGTAGCCTTTTTCGAGTGAGACCGAAAGATCATCATCTGTTTCAATTAGAATGGAGTCAAATGGTATTTGCGTTAGCATAGAGCTTTTTGAATTATGACAAATAAAGTTTGCTTTGAAGGAAGGATAGATATGGCAAAGTTTTGCATATTGATTTAAGGTTTCTTCATTTCCATGATAATCATGAAGAATGATGTTGTTGTTAAAGCCTGTTTGTTTTAGGATTCTCAATGTATCACTATGTGATTTTACATTATGAAGAATGATGGTTTTGATTTTGTATTTTAGGGCCAAGTTAAGTTGAGCTTCAAAAACTTCTTGTTGTTTTTGATATTTTTGTTTATTTCGAATTTTATCTAGACCCATTTCACCAAGACCAAAAAATGTCGATTTATTATATTGAGTGATAAGAAGTTCTTCTAGCTGTTTAATTTTTTGTTCTTGTATCCACCAGGGATGAATACCAATGGTAAAATAATCATTTTTTACCTCTGAGAATTTAGCCACGTCATAGCTGATGATATTGGTGTGATTTGGTTTATAATGATGAGTATGAAAGTCAATGAGTTTATCCATTGGCAACTTCTTTAAGTACATATCCTACTGCATAAAAACCAAATGTTGCTGTGACAAAACTTGCACTTCCCATCCCGCTTTGGCAGTTCGCTATGTTATTTTCTGAATAAAAATCACCTTGAGGAATTTCACTAGAAAAGACAGCTGGAATTTTCATAGGCTTTTTGGAAAATTTACTAAAATTATATTCTCTTCTAAGTTTTTTTCTAACTCGGCTTAAGAGTTTGTCATTTATTGTTTTTGATAAGTCCGTAATTTGTATTTTAGTTGGATCTTGCCTTGCTCCTGCAGCTCCAATCGTTATGACGGGGAGTTCTAGTTTTTTGCACACGGAGAGGAGAATACATTTACTCTTTGCTCCATCAATGGCGTCAAAAACATATGAATAGGAGCGGTTAAGAATTTTATCGGCAGTTGATGCGCTTAAAAAATCATAAATGCACTCTATGTGGCAATCAGGATTAATGCTTAAAAGTCTTTTTTTCATTTCATCTATTTTAAAAGCACCAATATTGGCGAATGTACTGTGAACTTGTCTATTAAGATTACTAAGACAAATTTCATCTAGATCAACAAGTGAAATGTTTTGAGCACCACTTCTGACAAGTGACTCTGCTATCCAAGAGCCAACTCCCCCTATACCAATAATAAGAAATTTGGCCTGTTCAATTCTTTTAAGCCCTTCGGGACCGTATAAATTTTCAATACCTTTAAATGCTGCTTCCATGAGAGAAAATATAGTCCAGCTCGTAAAAACTTTCAAGTTCTTCTTTTTCCATCAATGATAAAGTCTTTTGTAAATCAGAAGTAAGCTTAGAGAGAACAATAATTTCTTTGTTGGTAAAAGGATGGGTGAAGATTATTTTGTGGGCATGTAAAAATAGTCGTGTCAGATGATAATGCTCTAAGTAATAATCATTGTATTTTTTTTTACCGTATTTTCTATCTCCTAAAATATGTTCCACCGAGCGAGCAAAATGACGTCTAATTTGGTGATATCTTCCAGTTTTGATTTCAACTTCTAGGAGAGTTGAGGTGGAAAATCTTTTTATTGGTTTAAAAAGTGTAATGGCGTTTTTTTTTATTTTATTTTTGTCAGACAGATCAAATTCAAATGAGCCAGGTGTTAAAAACTTACCCCTTGAGAGTGTAATATAGTATTTTCTTACTTGATCAGTTGACCAAATTTTTTGAAGGGCAGCTACATACTTTGAGTCTTTTGCCATAATCAGAATGCCCGAGGCTTGTCTGTCTAAGCGATGAACTGGATAAGTAAAGTAACCAGTTTGCTTGCGAACTTGTTTAAGAAGATTATCTTTTTCATGAGATTGGTGAGATCTATGGACTAAAAGATTAGCCGGCTTTTCGACAATAAGATAGTATTGATCTTCATACAGAATAGGAATCATAGATGGCCAGCAATGGCTTCAAAACCTAAGACAAATCCCGGGGTCCGATGAAAGTTTCTTTGTCTAGGGAAATTGATATAAGGAGTCATCTGCATAAAGAGCCATTTTTTATATAGTCTTTGTTTGTATGTCACTTGCAGTACATATTGCTCAACGACAAAGCTTGGTTCATTAAAGGTGATGACATGGGCATGATAAGAGAGGGCCATCTTTTGATTTATTTTTTGAAAGAGTGAAGGACCATTTTCAAATCGAATAATATAGTCTTCATCATTCCAAAAGGTATTATTAACCATTCTTAAAACGAGATTTTTACTTAAACGTTTATCAAAGTCGAGATCTAAGTCTGAAGTGAATCCTTCGTCATTAACCCACTTCACTTGTTCGTTAATTTTAAGCACCCAGTTGGTAAAGGTGACTTTTTTTTTGGCCGTAAATCTTGCAAAAACCACCACAGGAATATTCACTAAAACACCAGTATCCGTTGATAGATTAATCCCTGACTTTTCTATCATATAGCGAAGACCAGCAGTGAGGTCATCATCGTTGTCTTTGCTTTTAGGGTTTGTTTTTGCTTGGGATTCATCAATTTCTGTTTCTTTATCTTTATCTTCGCTTTCGATAAAGACTTGTAGACGTTTTTCTGTTCGAGGGAGGACAAGTCGATAATTGAGTTCAGGAATCGCATAAGGCCCTCTACCTTCTCGAAAATATGTATCCAAACTAATCGTCAGTTTGGATCTATTTTCGATATCATCGTGCTTTGAGTCAGCAAAAAAACCATCAATATTGTCAGATAATTTTAATATTTTTTTCGAAAAGCTTCTATGGGCCTTATCAACAATATTTTTTTTGTAATAGGACTTGGCATGGGACTTTCCAATAAGGAAACATATAAATATGATTAGTATTTTCATTTACTTAAGCATAATTGACAGAATTAAAAATGTCTAAAGGATTCTTTTTTACTCCAGATAATAAAACTTCTTTTATTTTTTTAACAGAAAACATATAGTTATAGTGCAGGGGCATATTTAATGAAACAACTTTTAATAATTTTCAACTTTTTCTTTGTTATTACAGGATATGCTACGGTCGAGTTTCATCGTGGAAGTCTGATGAAAACGGATAAAATTCAAGGTGAAGTTACAATCCATTGTCGTGGTGAACAATCTTCGTTAAATACATATACGTGCAAGAGTAATGATCTTGCAGGTGGCAACTATGGACAAATAATTGTCAAAGATGAAATTATTGAGGCCGATTGGCTTCAATTACAAAGAGAGGGTTCTCAAGAAATTAAAGGAACTCGTTTTGATGCTAGGACCGGTAAAACGAAACGAAGCTTTAATTTATGGATCAAAACAGTCCTACAAGAGCCATTATTAAAATTTGGAAAAAATAAAATTTTATATACATTTAGTAAGAGAAGAAAAGTTGTGAAAAAAGGTTTCTTTTTTGTTCAGGTCGAAAATGGTGACTTTAGACAATGTCGAAATTCATCTGCGACTTACTATGATACATGCCCTAATATTTATACCGCTTGTGATGATTATTTTTATCGGCAAANTTATTGTGAATAATTTCTAATTTTTGATTACTTTTTAAATAATAAGCCTAGGCCAAGATTTTATTCTTGGCCTAGAGTTTATAGATGTAAAGGTCTATTTTCTGTTGCTGCTAAACAAGCTTCTTTAAAAGCTTCAGTATAGGTAGGGTGAGCATGGCAAGTTCTTGCCACATCTTCTGCACTTGCACGATATTCCATGGCAAGTACGGCTTCCGCTATAAGATCAGCACAGCGGGGTCCGATCATATGCACTCCTAAAATCTCATCAGTTTCAGGGTCAGCTAAAACTTTAATAAGTCCATCTGATTCCTCCGAAGCTCTGGCCCTTCCTAAAGCTTTAAAAGGAAAAGAACCTTTTTTATATTTAATTTCAGACTTCTTTAACTCTTCTTCAGTTTTTCCAACAGAAGCAACTTCTGGCCAGGTATAAACAACTCCAGGAATAAGATTATAATTTAAGTGTGGCTTTTGACCTGCAAGCTGCTCTGCTACAAAGACACCTTCTTCTTCTGCTTTGTGGGCAAGCATTGCTCCTTTTACAACATCACCTATAGCGTAGATATTATCCACCGGGGTCTTAAGGTGACCATCTGTAGGAATTCTTCCTCTTTCATCTAATTGGATTCCTATGTTTTCAAGACCCAAGTTTTCTGTATAAGGTTTTCTGCCAACACTGACTAAACAATAATCGGCTTCTAGCTCTAGGGGACTATCTTTTTTCATGTTTTTAGCCGTGATTTTCACTGACTTACCGTCGCTTTTTACTTGAGAGACTTGATGGGAGAGGTAAAATTCAATACCATCCTTTTTTAAAACTTTTTGTAAATTTCTACCTAGTTCTTTGTCCATCATAGAAATAATACCGTCAGCATATTCAACAACTGAAACTTTGGCGCCTAGTCTTTTATAAACAGAACCAAGTTCAAGTCCAATGACACCTCCACCAATCACAACAAGATGTTTAGGAACTTCCTTGAGTTTTATAGCTTCAGTTGACGAAATAATTCTTTTTTTGTCTATTTCCATTCCAGGAAAACTTGTCGGTTTTGAGCCAGTAGCAATAACGGCTTTTTTTGTCTTGAGAGTTTGTTCTCCATCTTCATTTTTGACCACAATAGTATTTTTATCTTTAAAAGATCCATGGCCATGAAAAACTTCTATTTTATTTTTATTCATTAAAAATTTTACACCATCACATGTAGCATCAACAACATTTTGAACACGTTTCATCATCTTACTAAGATCAAGCTCAACCCCCTTGACATTAATTCCGTGGGTCGAGTGAGAGTGAAGTGTTTCGTGATAGCGCTCACTCGAATCAAGTAAGGCCTTAGAGGGAATACATCCAACATTCAAACATGTTCCTCCTAGGGTCTTGTATTTTTCTATAATGGCGGTTTTTAAACCGAGTTGAGCTAATCTGATTGCACACACATAACCACCAGGCCCAGAACCAATTACTACAACATCAAATTCTTTACTCATATATTATCCTTTTTTATAGGTCTAAAATCATTCTCGCAGGGTCCTCTAAGAGTTCTTTAACTGTTTTAAGAAATCCAACAGAATCTTTTCCATCAATAACTCGGTGGTCATAAGATAAAGCAACATACATAATAGGTCTTATCTTTATCTCTCCATTTACAACCCATGGTCGTTGGACAATATTATGCATCCCTAAAATGGCCGACTGAGGAATATTTAAAATTGGAGTTGAGAGCATTGAACCAAAAACACCACCATTGGTAATTGTAAAAGTTCCTCCACTCATCTCATCAACAGTGAGTTTTCCGTCTCTGGCCTTTGTTGCCAGACGTTTGATTTCAAGTTCAATTTGGGCCAAGCTCATAGCTTCTGAATTTCTTAAAACTGGAACGACTAAGCCCTTGTCAGAAGAGACTGCAATCCCCGTATCGACATATTCAGGAATAAGAAGTTCTTCTCCCTCAATTTGAGCATTCACTAAAGGATGTTTTTTCATGGCAATAGTACAGGCTTTAGTAAATAAAGACATAAAGCCAAGTTTAATTCCATGTTTTTTAACAAATTCATCTTGATATTTTTTTCTTAGATCCATTACAGGCTGCATATCCACTTCATTAAATGTTGTAAGCATCGCTGTGGAGTTTTTTGCTTCAGTTAAACGCTTGGCTATGGTTTTTCTTAAACGTGTCATCTTTTCACGTTTAATTTCTCGTGAAATTCCTTGTGCTTCTAACGTCATAGGCTGCTGAGAATGATCAGTTTGCGTTTCTTTCTTTTTATTATTTGAAGAGCTAACTTGTGTTGCAAGAGCATCTGCTTTGGTGATTCTTCCATCTTTACCGCTTCCTGTGACGGAGTTCACATCAACGCCTTTTTCATTTAAAATTTTATTAGCAGCTGGAGAAGCGTGTTGTACCGTTTTAGATGATTCTTGAGAGCTTGATTCTTGAGTATTGTTACTGTGCTCTTGCTTAGGAGATGATTCTTTTTGGCTTTCTTGCTTTTCAGGAGCTTTACCTTCACCTTCGGCTAAGGAGCCAATAACAGCACCAATTTCTAAATCAGTTCCTTCTTCAACTTGTATTTTGAGAACTCCACTAGATTCAGCTGGAAGTTCAACAGTTGCTTTATCTGATTCAATATCACATAAGATGTCTCCTTCCTCGACATATTCTCCATCTTCTTTGTGCCAAGCAACCAAGGTCACTTCTGTAATAGATTCTCCAATAACTGGGACTTTAATTTCAATGGCCATAATTGTTTTCCTTATTTTTTAAATGCTTCTTTAATAATATTTTCTTGTTCTTTTTTGTGTACATGTGAATGGCCTGTCGCCGGTGTTGCACTCATCGGTCTCGCTATCACTTTAAAGTTCATAAAAATTTCGAATTCTCGAGTAATAAGATGTTCCCAATAACCCATATTTATTGGTTCTTCTTGTACCCAGACAAGGTTTTCGGTTGAAAAGTCTTTGAGAATTTTTTGAACTTGCTCTTTAGGAAAAGGATAAAGCTGTTCTAATCTAATCAAAGCAACGTCTTGATGATTATTTTCTTGTTTTTCTTTTAAAAGGTCATAATATATTTTTCCAGTACAAAAAACAATCTTTCTGACATGTGATTTAACGTCTTGATCGGTTATAACCTCATTAAAGCACCCAGTTTCTAACTCTTTGACCTTACTTGTACATGCAGGGGCCCTAAGTAGAGATTTTGGTGTAAAGACAATCAAGGGTTTTCGAAAGGAATAAGTTTGCTGTCTTCTGAGTAAGTGAAACATATTAGCAGGGGTAGAAGGGTTACATACGATCATATTATGTTGTGCACATAATTGTAAGTATCTTTCGGGACGGCATGATGAATGTTCTGGCCCTTGTCCCTCATAGCCATGAGGAAGAAGCATTGTGATGCCACTCATTCTTTCCCATTTGACTTCTGCTGCGGAAATAAACTGATCAATAATAACTTGGGCCGTATTAGAAAAATCTCCAAATTGGGCTTCCCAAATATTTAAAGATTTAGGACTGGCCAAAGAATAACCGTATTCAAAACCTAAAACACCATATTCTGAAAGATGAGAGTTATAAATTTTAAATTTTCCTTGATCCTTTGATAAATGTGAAAGACCACAATAAGCTTCATTCGTTTTCTCATCATAAAGTTTACTCATTCGGTGAGAAAAGGTCCCTCTAATAACATCTTGACCAGTAAACCGAACATTATTTCCATCTAAGAGGAGTGAGCCATAAGCTAATAATTCACAAATGGCCCAATCGAGTTGATCATTTTCATATGCTGCTTTTCTATCTTTTAAAATTTTATTAGCTTTCTTTAATGTATTAAAACCTTCTGGTGCAGAAGTAATTTTCTCCATAATCTGATTGAGAATTTCTTTCTTGACCCCTGTCTCTGGTGATTGTTTAAAGTCATCAGGCTTTGACCAGCCTAAATTTAGCCATTCAGTGTGTGGACCTTTTTGTCTTTCTGGGAGAGTGTCATCTTTAACATCGTTAAAACGGTCGGAGAGCATTTTTTTGAAATCTTTTTCAATTTGTTTGGCTTCTTCTTTAGAAAATTGGTGCCATTCCACTAAAGAATCAAGATAGAGTTGTCTCGGATTCTTTTGTTTTGAAATAAGACCATAAAGATGAGGTTGAGTATATTTCGGTTCATCACCTTCATTATGGCCATGTTTTCTATAACAAACCATATCAATGAAGATATCAGTTTGGAACTTCTGACGAAATTCAATAGCAAATTCCATTGCGTAAACAACACTTTCGGGATCATCACCATTAACATGCAGGATAGGGGCTTCTAGAGTTCTTGCAATAGAGCAACTATAATGTGATGAACGGGCATCGTGCCAATCAGTTGTGAAACCAATTTGATTGTTGATAATAAAGTGAATGGCACCTCCGCATTGATAGGCAGGGAGCTCGGCCATCTGCAGTGTCTCATAAACCACACCTTGAGCCGCAACGGCTGCATCACCATGTATCATAACTGGAATGACGGCATTAAAGTCTTTTTTATAGCGTATATCTGCTTGAGCTCTAGCATAACCTAGGGCCACTGGAGCGACTGCTTCTAAATGAGAAGGATTATGCATAATTTTAAGATAAACATCTTTATCCTTTGAGGTTTTCATAATGGAGGAATACCCTTGATGATATTTAACATCACCTCCACCCGTATGTTGCTCATCATTACCTGGCTCAAATTCTTTAAAAATAAAGCCATAAGATTTTCCAATAATATTGGCGAGAACATTTAATCTACCTCGATGGGCCATTCCAAATACAAACTCTTTGGCGCCATGTTCAACTCCATGATTAATCATAGCATCTAAAGCTGGAATGGTTGATTCTCCACCTTCAAGTGAAAATCGCTTTTGCCCTATATATTTTGTTTGTAAAAAGTTTTCAAAAACTGAGGCTTGATTAAGTTTGTGTAAAATTCTCTTTTTCTTTTCTAAAGGAAGATCAATGGTATGGTATTCTTTTTCAAATTTATCTCTTACCCATCGTCGCATTTCAGTATTGTTTGAGTGGTAGTATTCAATACCGATTTTATAACAATAAATTCTTTTAACATGTGTTANGATGTCTCTCAGTTTGGCCGGACCTAAACCTAGAAACTTTCCACAGTTAAAAACTTGATCTAAATCTGAGTCTTCTAAACCGTATTCTGAAAGTTCTAGTCTGGCCTCTCTATCTTTTCGAGGTCTAATCGGGTTGGTGTCTGACAGAAGATGCCCTCTGGCACGAAAAGCTTGAACAATCCTAAAAACATTAAACTCTTTGATAAGTTTTTTATCAGAAATTGCAGACTCGCCACCACCTTGAGCGTCAGAGCTAAAAAGTTCATCTAACTTGTATTCAAAGCCTTTAAAAAACATTTTCCAAGACTCATCTAGTTCATCAGGATTTGATTTGTAAGTTTCATACATCGTGTCGATATATGCAGAGTCAGAACTCAAAAGATGAGAATAATCGTTTTTAGAAGTCATGAAAAGAAACCTTTGTCTGTAATAGCTATGTGAATAATTGTTTTGTTTTTTTGTTCCATCAAATTTATATCCATTTCCATTGGATTGTTTGAAAATAATAGATGACTAAATTTATTTACATTATAGTAATGATTAATAAAATTAGCAATTTATTAATATCTGCCTATTAGATTTCTTATATTTACATGTAGACAAAATATCGGTATTTTTGGGACAATATTTATATTCAGAGGATTAAAATAATGAAAATTTTTTTGAGTTACGCTCTTGCTCTTAGTTTTTTGGTTTTATCTCATGAAGCTTTGGCAGATAAAAAAGACTTTTGTCAGGTAAAACTCTCTTCAGAGTATTGCGCAATGGTAAAATTTGATGCTCCAATTGGCCGAAAAGAAGATGCTCGTTTTAAATTTGCTGTGATAGATATGAAAGGCCATCAGATTAAGTTGAGTAAAAAACCTAAATTAAAACTATGGATGATTATGGACAATGGACATGGACATGGTTCAGACAAGTTAAAGATACAAGCTAAGAAAAATCATTATCTTGTTTCTAATGTATGGTTCTTAATGCTTGGACAATGGCAATTGAAAATTGAGGTTAAGCTTAAGGGCAAAACTTTTAAAAAAGATCTCGATATTTGTGTTATGAAGCCAGCTAAGCTAAGTAAAATTGGAAAATGTTAAGCTGACTTCTCAGCTAAAACTAAACTTAATTTTCATTTAATTATTCCTTTAAAAATAAGTTTATGTTTTAATATTGAGAGTTTAGGAGCCTTGTATGTTTAATTTAGTTGCGGTAGACGATGAGAAAGATGTTAAGGTTTTATTCGAGCATTTTTTTAATAAAGAAGTGTCAGAGGGAAAACTTAACTTATTTTTTGAAACATCGGCAAAAGACTGTTTGAAGACTCTAGCAGAGCTGGAAGGCTTAACCATTGTTTTATCTGATATTAATATGCCCCAAATGAATGGGATAGAGCTTTTAAAAGAAATTTCTGAAAAGTATCCTCAAGTCAAAGTTTTGTTAGTCAGTGCTTATGATCAAAACCGCTATTTTGATGAAATGAAAAAGCTAGGAGCCGAAGGATATATCTCTAAACCTGTAGATTTTGCTTCATTAAAACAAAAAGTTTTTAGTTTGGTGGAATAACTCTTAGACAATCTTGTCAGCTTAGTTCAAACGTGTGATCTTTATTTTCTTGAGGTAGATTTATGGATTTTTTAGAGCGTTATTCAATACTTATTTTTATTGTATTGGGGGCCATTGTCTTTGGCCTTAGTTTATATTTAGGAATTATTTTTAGTAAGTTAAAAGGTCAGAAAGAATTGGCCAAAGAACTCGAGTTTAAATTGGCCCAATCGCAAAAAGAGCAAGATTTTTATTATGCAGATAGTATACTTATGTTATGCAAAGCAACCTTACAAGGGCAGTGTGATTACTCAGAAGCTTGTATTAGAATAAAAAAACTTTTAGAGTATTTTCCCGAAATAGAAGCGAATGAGGACTTTTATGTCTTTCAGCAAATGTATCAAGAAATAGCAGGTTTTGCTACTCACCAGGAGCGTTTAAATCTACCTAAACAGGAGATATTTAGACAAGATCAGCTGCGATTTAAAGTAGAGCAAAAATATGAAGACAAGTTTATGAAATCGCTTAAGCAGCTGAAAGATCTTTTTGCAAAACATGAAATAATAAAGGCCCATTCTTAATATTTTATGATCATCTCTATGATATAATTTTGCGTAATGGGTGCAATTAAATTAACTCCAATTCAGATTCAGGAGCTTCATCAGACTCCTAAAGATCTTAGTGATTACTGGAAAAATTATTTTTCTAGCTGGTCTTTAAATTTGTCAAAAATTATTAGTCGTTATGGTGTAGAGCATGCTGCATTAAGATATTTGAATCGTGATGTTGTCAACTCAGCTAAGTATCTCAGCTCAATTGAACACGACGTTGTTATTCAACCTTTTAGAGTGGGAAGCAATGGTGATATTGGTTTTATTCTTTTAAGCCAAGATTTTGCGAATCATTTAGTAGACTCATTATTGGGTGGTAAAACCTATAAGTCGAGCCAGCGAGTATTACATTTTACGACCAAAACGGATAGAAAAGTGTTGGAAAATATTTTGGCAGATATGGTTATTGTTTTAGGTAATCAACTTCAACAAAATAATCATCATTTTAATTTTGAAATAATGGAAGTTGATGAGCTTGATGTGATTAGCTTACAATTATTGCCTCAAGAACTCATTAGTGTACAGCAGTTTTTATTTCTTGGAGATGAGAGATCATTTGTATTTGATATTATTTTTAATAAGCAATTTATTGAAAGTTATGTGCTGACTTAGCACCAAATTGGCCAATTACTCTCATCTCGTCTAGGTTATTTTCTTAATCATAAAAAAAACAGTAGAAAACCTCTATGACACTGGGTAAAATGCTGGGAAATTAACAAGGAATAACACTATGAGTAATATGAGTTTTAAAGCAGCAATCTTAGCAGGTATACCAGATTTCTTACCTCCAAAAAAAGACTATGACTCAAATATTAACCACGCTCCCAAAAGAAAAAAAATTTTAAATAAGCAAGAACAGCAATTGGCCCTTAAAAATGCATTGAGATATTTTCCTAAGAAATTTCATGCAGAATTACTTTCAGAGTTTAAACAAGAGTTAGAACAATATGGTCGAATTTATATGTATCGTTTTCGCCCGGATTATAAAATTTATGCGCGATCAATTGAGGATTATCCCCATCAGTCTAAACAAGCAGCAGCAATTATGCTTATGCTTTCAAATAATTTAGACTATGCAGTTGCACAACATCCCCATGAGTTAATTACTTATGGAGGTAATGGAGCGGTTTTCCAAAATTGGGCCCAATACTTGTTAACAATGCAATATTTGGCAACAATGACAGATGAGCAAACCCTTGTTCTTTATTCAGGTCATCCAGCAGGTCTTTTTCCATCACACAAAAATGCCCCAAGAGTTGTTGTCACTAATGGAATGATGATTCCTAATTATAGTCGTCCAGATGATTGGGAGAAATATAATGCCTTAGGTGTAACTCAATACGGTCAGATGACGGCGGGATCTTTTATGTATATTGGGCCACAAGGAATTGTCCATGGAACAACTATTACAGTTTTAAACGCACTTCGAAAAATGAGTAAAGGCTCAGAAGAGACGACTGCAGGAAAAGTGTTTGTATCTGCAGGTCTTGGAGGAATGAGCGGGGCCCAACCCAAAGCAGCTGTTATCGCCGGATGCATTGGTGTTATTGCTGAGGTGAATCCAAAAGCTGTTGAAACGAGACATTCTCAAGGTTGGGTTGATGAGGTTTATACAAGCTTAGATGAACTGATGGAAAGAATAAGGATGGCCAAAGAAAAACAAGAGGCAGTTTCACTAGCTTATCAAGGCAATATTGTAGACTTATGGGAAAAGTTTGTTGAGTCTGATATCCAAGTTGAAATTGGTTCTGATCAAACTTCATTACATAACCCGTGGGCGGGGGGTTATTATCCAGTTGATATGAGTTTTGAGGAGGCCAATCAAATGATGGCCGAAAATCCTACTCAGTTTAAAAAAGAAGTTCAAAGCACTTTAATAAGACATATTAATGCGATTAAAAAACTTACCCAAAAGGGAATGTATTTCTTTGATTATGGAAATGCTTTTTTGCTTGAAGCTTCTCGTGCAGGGGCAGATATAATTAAGGAAGACGGAGAGTTTATTTATCCTAGTTATGTTCAGGATATTATGGGACCTATGTGTTTTGATTATGGATTTGGACCTTTTAGGTGGGTGTGTACTTCCTCTGATCCGGAAGATCTTAAGCTGACAGATGAAATTGCCAAGTCTGTTTTGGATAAATTAATGCAGCAATCTCCTAAAGAAATTACTCAGCAGATGCAAGATAATATTACTTGGATTGAAGGAGCTCAAGAAAATAAACTTGTTGTTGGAAGTCAGGCAAGAATTCTCTATGCCGATTCCGATGGAAGAATTGAAATAGCCCTTGCCTTTAATCAGGCCATTAGAGAAGGAAAATTAAAAGCTCCCGTTGTTTTAGGTCGAGACCATCATGATGTTTCAGGAACAGATTCTCCTTATAGAGAAACTTCTAATATCTACGATGGCTCACGTTATACAGCAGATATGGCAGTTCAAAACTTTGTAGGAGACTCCTTTAGAGGGGCTACATGGATTTCTTTACATAATGGAGGAGGAGTCGGTTGGGGAGAAGTTATTAATGGTGGCTTCGGAATGGTTTTAGATGGTTCAAATGAATGTGATGAACGCATAAAATCTATGCTTTTTTGGGATGTTAATAATGGAATCAACCGAAGGTCTTGGGCCAGAAATGAAGGGGCGACTTTTGCCATTAAAAGGGCAATGGAAAAGGAGCCTAGACTCAAAGTTACCTTACCAAATTTAGTTGATGAGGAGTTATTTTAACATTTATTGATTTCACGACATGAATATAAAAAAATACCACCTTTTATTATCGGTGGTATTTTTTTATAGGTGTGATCATAATGACTTTTTACATGCATGTTTCACTCATCATTTGTAAGGTTTCTTTGATTTCTTGTTCATTATAATCATTCATATTTTTACCAAAGTCTGGATAAAAATCTAGCAATTCATTTTCTAAGGCTGCATGAATCTCATTCATTTGATTAAAGTGAATTTCAATATGTGATCTTTTAGAAGATAAAGGAGTATTATATAATAAAGCATAAACATTATAAATACTGGTACGGCCGGACTCGTTTTTATTACATTGGAACTTATAATTAAGAGGTAAATGACCTGATTGGATAAATGGAATCATTCCTAAAATACTAGTCTTATAGCTTATCATGCTACTATTAACATAACTTCTAAATATTAACTCGGCGGATATATTTAAAATATTTTTATTTTCTCCTAAATACAAAATTGAAGCAGCTAAGTCTGAATGATCGATCTTACTCTCTTTAGGGTATGAGCTTGTTCCTAAGCGAATATCATATTTATCAGCATAAATTTCCGCATAAAATCTTACAAGATCTCCCATTACGCTTCGTGTGTCTTTATGATTGGTAATATTATAGCTTCGGTTTTCTGCTTTAAATTTCTTAATTGTTTGCTCTAAATAAGGTAANCACTTAAAGTTTTCAACAACACTTCCATAGACACAGTTATAGATGGAGTTTAAAATGATCGCATCAGTTTTTTCTCCAGCTTTTAACTCAGCAGCAAAAATATCAATATAGCTTACAAAGGCTTCTATCGATCGTTGATATTTATTACTTCCTGAATGAAATAAGATTTTATTTTTGTTCCAATCAAGTTCAAAAGCAGAAGGTAGGCCATAAGAATATAAAATATTGTTGTATGCCTTAAACTCTTGTTGAGATCTCTTATCTCTAGTCAATTGTGTTAAAGTTTCATCTAGTACGGTACTTACAGCAATATCTCTTTGTTCNCAAGTTAATGAAGAAGAGCTTTTTCCAAACATACTATGTAAAACTTCTCTAAAAAGGGCCATAGATAAACTCTTTTTTGTTCTTCCCTTATTCTTATGATCAATATCATTTAAAAAATCACTTGAAAGCAAGACAAGACCAGAGTTTTTATTTATAGGGGGAAGCCAGCCAGCAACTCTTTCACCGACTTCGTTTGAAACATCACTAACACCTAAGATTCTACTTAATTCTTTACTTCCTCCTTTTACAGTACAAACTGAAAGGGAGTCTGAAAGTGTTGTAAATGTTAATTCTTCATAAGTGGTTTTAAGTTTTGAATACATTTCTAGCTTGAACTCATTAACTAATATGGAAAGATGTTGTTTTTCCAGACATTCTATCTTCGCTGAAACGAGTTCACCAGATTGGCCCAAAATTGTGTTTCCACCTTCTTTTACTCTGGCAAAGGTTGAAGCCATAAAAGCACAGACAATTAAAGTCATAAGTTTATTTAATTTTATTAGCTTCATTAATAGTCTCCTTGTTGGTTTGAATAATAAATTAATTTTTATAAATAGTTTTTTATCAGATATTGAGACACATTAGTGTCGAGAAGCAGACACATGTATTTTTTATAGGCTTCTAAAATATATTGTAAAAAATACACGTGTCTTAATAATGACATAGGCGTGTCGATTTTTATGTTAATTAGGAGCGATGAACAAGGAACTTAAATTAACTAATCAGCAAAAATTTTATTTGCACGTCTTGCAAGTAGAGTTTGATAAAAGACTTAAAAGGCATAAAAATTATTCTTTACGAAAATTTTCATATGAGATTGGTTTAGAGCCTTCAGTTGTCTCTAAATATTTAAGACGAAAAAGATCTATTACGGTATCAAGTTTTTCTTATCTTATGAAAATGTTTGAACTTGATCCTCAGCACTTAAAAAAAAGAGAAGAAGATTTTTATCGTTCTTTGTCAGAAATGAAGCTTATCTCAAGTGAACATGAGGATATCTTGGGGAATTGGCATGCATTTGCGATTTTGGAATGTCTTAACTTAGAAGATGCAAAACCTTCAACCCTATGGCTGGCCCAAAAAACAGGTTTACAACACGAAGTTGTGAAAAAGGTTGTTTTAAGGCTTTTTGAAATTGGGGCAATCGCTGAAAAAGATGGCAAGTGGAAAGATCAGTTTGAAAATTTAACTTTTATCACTTCTGAAGAAATGGATACCCGAGTAGGAAGAAACTTTCAAAAAACAGTTCTAGAAGCATCAAGAAAATCAATCGAGCAAGGAGTTGGTGGCAAGAAAAGCCATACCAATGTTATCTTGACTGTTGATGAAAAACTTATTCCAGAGGTTCTTGTAAAAATTAGAGATTTTAGAAGAGAAATATGTTCTTTTATTGAACAAAGACAAGAAAAGAAAAACAATGTGTACAATTTGCAAATAAATTTTCACTCATTACTTAAAGATTAAAGAGGTAATTTAAATGAAATATATCCTTATGATTTGTATCCTATTTATAGGATTGGTCAATTCATCCTTCGCTCGAATTAAAGAAGGAGGGAATTCAGTTATCAACTCTCAGGGCGGAATCGTTTCTGCAAAAATAAATTGTCTAGAAGAAACGACGGTACGAAATTTTGTAAAAAAGAATTCTCTGATAGAGTATGAAAAATTAAAACAGACATATCAAAATCTTACTTTTAATAAGCTTCTAGATCAGATCAAGCTTTGTGTTGTAACGTCTGAAAGTGAAATTAACCAAGTCCTGGGAATTTCATCACAACAAGATAAAAAAACTGAAAGAGTTGCAGGGTGGGTCGGTGCAATTAAAAAGGGTGAACAAGGTCAAGTTTATATTAGTCAAAGTTTTTTAGATGATGTTGATCGTAGTATCTCTGGAAGAAATCGTACATTATTTGCAAGGGTCCTTTTAAGAGAAGTTTTGCATAACGAGTTACATTCAAAGTCACCGCACTTGGATTGGGTGCGAAGAGATCAGGTTGTGAGCCATGTTTTAGATAAGATTATTCAAAAAAGTCTGAATAAAGATCAATCCATTTCTCGAGATGAATTTCAACGTTTTAATCAATTTTTAGAATCAAATGGTTTTCCTTCAGGTTTTGAGTATGAGAGCGATAGGCATCTTTTAAGACTCGGGGGATACAAAAATCGTATGCCAAGCTTTATACATTATTTGTCCCTAGCAGCAGGAAATATAAGGCAAAATCGAGATTTTTCTGCATTGTTGGTAGAGTTTCTTTTTAAGGAATGTTATCTGCAAAGATCTTTTAATCAAAGTTGTCTGGAAGCGACTAATGAGATCGTTCATATTTTAAGATACTCTGGGCAGAAAGTTTTTATCGATATTAATAAGCATGATTCTTACGCTATAAAATCAATAGCTCATGCCCAAAGATTATTAATTGATTTATATGCTATTGAATATGATATTGATAAGGAATCGCGATTTGGTGGTTATGTTGAAGTTGATGCCAATAATCGTTTGGTTTATTCTAGTAAGGGCTTAAATGATATTATTTCCGCTATCGATGCTTTAAGCTCAGCAACGGATGTCATCCGTGTTGATCAAGAGCTTTTTATTTTGGGGTTGATTAATAATTCTAGCTCTGCTGGTCTTTATGAAGTCTTAGGTGTTATTCCTTTTGTTGAGTCAGGACTTTATTATTTAGATCAAAATACTGTATGTGAATTCCGTGGAAGAGAATATAAGATAAATGCCTATGATATTGTAAGAAGAAATAAACTTGTTCCTTTCTTACCCAACCATAAATATCAATCTGAAAAAGTGATGGCCTTATTTGAGCAAAAAGTTTCTCAAAGAGAAAGTATTCACCATAATGGTTATGGAGATATGTTTTCAAAATTAAGTTTTACAGCACTTAATGATGTTTTAACAAAGAGTAATTGTAGAGTTACAAAATAGGTTTTAAATATAAAAAAGGCTTCTAAGAAGCCTTTTTTATAAAAGTCCTTTTAAAGTTTCTTCAGAGTCATGACTTACTTTTTCGTGTAGAGAGTTTCCATGAGCATCCATCGTGATGACGACAGGAAATTCTTTAACTGTAAGTTCCCAAATAGCTTCGGGGGAGCCTAGGTCTTCCCAATAGACATTATCAACTGATTGAATTTTTTCGGCCAAGACTTGAGCAGCACCACCAATCGCATGCATATAGACGCATCCATAATCTTTACAACCCTTAAGGGTTTTTGGACCCATGCCTCCTTTTCCAATGACACCGACAATGCCATAGTCTCGCATAACTTCCCATTGATAAGGTTCTTCTCGAATTGATGTTGTCGGTCCTGCAGCCTTGACTTCATATTGACCTTTTTTATTTTTAAGGACGACTGGGCCACAGTGATAAATAATTTGATTTTTTAAGTCTACTGGTGGTTTTGTTCCTTGATGTATTCTGTGGTGGACTGCATCTCTTCCTGTGAAAAGCTTTCCAGAGATAAGTACCATCTCACCAACTTTTAAGTCTAATATATCTTCTTTTTTAAAAGGATAGTTTAAATGTTTCATTAGAGATTCCTTAGTATAACCATTTGTTAATTGTATTATTCGATTTAAGGCTAATTCCTTGTCTTCTATAGGCCCAACACATGTAAGAAATAGAAACATAGAAAGAAGCTGGAAGACGATTAAGATGGCCTATTTTACAACTTAAAAGGGTTGTTTTCCCTCCAAAGCCCATGGGGCCGATACCAAGTTTATTGGCCGTTGCAACAATATCTTTTTCTAAGTCATCAAGTTCTTTTATTGGGTTATTATCGTCCATTTTACGCAGTAGCTGATCTTTAGCATGGACATGTCCTGATCCTCTATCACCACCAATACAAATACCTAGCGTTCCTGGGCCACAACCCTTACCTTGCGCTTTTTGAACAGCGTCTAAGATTACTTTTCTTACACCATCTAAGTCACGTCCCGCATTTAACGGAGGATAAGGAAGAGCATATTGAGCACCAACATTTTCACAACCTCCACCTTTAAGCATACATTTAACTTCAATCGTTTTCTTATTGTGCTCAATGAAATGCATTTGAGGATGGCCTCCACCAACATTCATACAATCATTTTTTCCTGTAAGTGAATGAACAGAGTTTTGCCTTAGATATCCCATTTTTGTCGCTTTAAGTACCGCTTTTTCACATGATTTTTGAAATTTTTGCTTATAAAAGCCTGGGGGATGATAAACTTTAAAAATAATGGTTCCAGTATCTTGGCATATAGGCTGGGACTTCATTTTCGCTAGTTTTATATTAGCATCGATGATGTCCATGGCGTATTTGGCACTCGTATTTTCAGCCTCTGCTTTTAACGCTTTTAAAACCACTTTTTGAACATCATCTGGAATAATGGTAGATGATACTCTAAGAAGTTCTAGAAGAGAGTCTTCTAGGTTCTTAGTTAAGTTGTCTTTTTTCTTTGCGACTTTTTTCTTGGTTGCTTTTTTAGCTGTTTTTTTCTTTGCGACTTTTTTCTTGGTTACCTTTTTGGCCGTTTTTTTCTTTGCGACCTTTTTCTTGGTTACCTTTTTGGCCGTTTTTTTCTTTGCGACCTTTTTCTTGGTTGCCTTTTTGGCCGTTTTTTTCTTTGCGACCTTTTTCTTGGTTGCCTTTTTAGCCGTTTTTTTCTTTGTTTTCTTTTTTCCCATGATATCTTCCTTTAAGTTTTTTCTTATTTTAACAAGTTAGCTTCTAAAGTGAAACATTTTTTAAATTGAGCAAGTAAGCTTGAAGTGATATATGCTTGCTATGCAAAAATCAGAACTCTTACTTCCTGTGGGAAATTACCAAATGTGCTTAGCCGCCATTCACAATGGAGCCGATGCAGTTTACTTAGGTATGCCTGAGTTTAATGCTCGAGGAAGAACACATGATCACTCCTGGGAAGAGTTGAGGGAAATTATTGAAACATGTCACTTATATGGTGTTGCTGTTCACATGGCCTTTAATATTCTGATCTTTGAAGATGAATTAAGTAAAGCAATCCAAGTTTTAGATAAAGCCATTGCATTGGGACCAGATGCATTAATCATTCAAGATATAGGCCTTATTAGGCTGGTGCGACAACGTTATCCAACTCAAGTTATCCATGCCTCAACTCAGATGACAGTGACAAATCACGAGGCCATAGACTTACTTGCTGATTTAGAAATACAAAGGTTTGTTTTAGGTAGGGAAAATTCGTTAGAGGAAATTAAACTCATACGGGAAAAAACAGATAAGGAGTTAGAAGTCTTTGTTCACGGAGCTTTATGTGTTGCTTACTCGGGACAATGCTTTACTTCAGAAGCTTTAGGGGGACGTTCGGCAAACCGAGGTCAGTGTGCTCAGTCTTGTCGTTTTGACTATGAGCTTTATGTCGATGGTAAAAAACTGAACCTTGTTGATAAAAAATATCTTGTTTCTCCTCAGGACTTATGTGGAATTCATGAAGTTGAAACATTACAAAAAATAGGTGTGGAGTCATTTAAAGTTGAAGGAAGGTTGAAGTCACCTCAATTTGTTGGAACTGTGGCCAAGTCATATAAGAAGGCCATGAATTCAAAGGTTACACCTGATGATTTAATTGATATGCAAACGACTTACTCTAGGGGGTTTTATTCTGGGTGGTTACATGGTGTCGCTCATCAAAAACTGGTTCGTGGTGATTATCAATCCCACCGAGGTTATCTTGTTGGTGAGATTAAAGAGATTAAAAAAAAATCTTTCATTATTGAGACAAGCTTAGAGATGGCGCGAGGAGATGGATTACTCATTGTTGGACAAAATATTGAAGTTGGTGAAAAAATTTATCAATTAAAATGGTATAAAAATTCGCTTGAGGTTTTTTTAGGGCCTAAGGTTCAAGTTTCAAAACTAAAACTTGGTGATAAGGTATACTTGAATAGAAAAGAATCCCTATTTAAAGCTGTTGAGCAGTCGATAAAAAATCGTGACCTTACAAAAAAGATTCCCATTAATATTGTTTTAAAAGGGGTTGTTGATCAAGTTTTGGGGTGTGAAGTCGATGATGGTCAACACCAATTTTGTGTTTTTTCTCGTTCAAAGTTAGAAGGAGCAAAAAAAAGAGCATTAGATGAAAATACATGTCAAAAAAATATGAATTCCCTTGCTCAAACAGTCTATGCTGTCAGAAATTTCTCCTATCAAGTAGAAGAAGATATATTTTTAAATTTGCGTGAGCTAAAAATGATGAAACAAGATATGGTATTTCTGCTTAATCATTTAAGAACGCAAAAAAGAACAACAACACCTCGACAAATGAGTCAGCCTAAGGCCATTGAGAATTTTAGCTCAGACAAATCAAGATTAAATATTGTTTTAAGAAAAAAAGATCAATTAGAAGCTTTAATAACAATGATAGAAAAAAAACCTCATTTTAGAGATGTTCTCAATTGGGTTATTTTGGATTATGAGTTTGGAAAAGATTATTTTAGTTCTGTTCGTTTACTTAAAGAACAAAATATCCTTTGTGCTATTGCGACAACTCGGATCTTAAAACCTCAGGAGTATCATAATTTTAAACTTATTG
>PAKC01000033.1 GCA_002706205.1 Halobacteriovoraceae bacterium | reverse complement strand
CAAATCAACTCTGGCCAAAAAATCTTCCTTGGTAATTTCTCCATCTTCACGTAAATGATTTATTGTAATTTCTGCTAAAGAGACGATTTCTTTATCTTTAATATCAGTCGCAAAATTATCTCGGCCGGTTTTTAAAATATCAGTGTTGACTTTTGTGGGTGGGCGATAACTTCCTCTGGTAACAATAATATTTTTTTTATACAACTCATCCTTAGCAAGCTTAACCTCTCCATTATGATCAAACATCACAGCATCTGTTAACGAATTTACAATTAACTGTAAACTCAGTAAGCGATTATCAATATGAGAAAAAGCATTTCCTTTAGTGTAAATCATATCAATTTCAATGCGAGATCGTGTGAGATTTTCCATTAATGTTTTCACAATTTGGTCAATTGAATCTCGACAGAAAAAAACAGTATAAATAAGATTTACGCCCAAAGTCCCAATAGCATCTTGCTGTAAAATACTTGTTTGATCATGCATTTTAATATGTAAAATTAGCTCACTTGACTCATCATCAGGGCCATGTTGAAACCTAACTCCTAGCCACCCATGAGCTTCATTTGTGCCATGAAAATTTCTTGCTGAAACTGTATCGGCAAAACTAAAAAATGTTTTTTCTTTATGTGTACTTCCAAGCCGCTCTTCCAATAAGTCATATTCATACTTAAGCATTTTTTCGACTCGAGATTGGCAAACATATCGGCCACTTTTTTCCTTCCCATAAATTGAGTCCGAGAAAGTCATATCGTAAGCCGAAATAGATTTTGCTATAGTTCCTGAGGCTGCTCCGGCCTTAAAAAAATTCGCAGCAACCTCTTGGCCTGCACCTATTTCCGCAAAAGTGCCATAAATTTCTTGGTTTAAATTCACTTTTAACGCTTTCTGCTGCGTTGTAAGGACACTATTCATATCAATCCTTCGTATTTAAGTATTTGAAATAACACTATAATTATAGGCCTTGTCTAGGTTTAAGTAAATATCTGAATAAAAAACACAAAAAATGGCCAAAAAGCTGCTATAATAAAGCTTGTAGATAACCGATAAGACCAACAAGGAGGTCTTTATGATCATTTTAGCTACTATCGCAGGAATTCTATCAGTTACTTACGCAGCTCTATGGACCTTTAATAAGCAACGCCAAAAAGCAGTTATTTTAGTAAAATCAAAAAAAGACTAATCTGCTAAGTTTTTTTCAACGACTTCATAAGTATCATTTGAAATATCTGATATGGCCTTAATTCGCTGCAATTGAGCGCAAAGATGTTTTGCACGTATATCATCAAGTTTCTTAAGAAAGTTTAATCGTTTACACATACCTGCTGCAATTTGAGGGTTATACTTATCTACCTCAATAATCTTATCAGTATAATATTGATAACCACTACCATCATTACGATGAAAACTATTAATATTATAAGCACCGTAGACTCCGATTAAAGAGCGAAGTAAATTTGGAACTTTTGGATTATAAATCTCTAAAGACTCAAGTTGTTGCATTTTATCTAAAGTCATATCATCTGAGCTGGCCTGTACATTTAACCATTTTTGCATAACTAAAGTTTCGTGTTTCCATTGCTCATAAAAATCACCTAACGCTTGATCACGATACTTATTATTTTTATTGGCCAAAATTTTTAATGCAGAAAACTTATCAGTCATATTACTCGCATTTTTATAAGTATTATAAACTAAGTCATAAGCTTCATTAGTTTGTGACTTTACAAGTAAAGATAAAGCAAAATTTCTTAGGCTACGCTCTCCCATAGCTTTTGAGCTTAAGCTAAATTCATCATTTTGCTCTAGCTTTTGAATAAGCTCACTTAAGACATCAAAGAACTCATCCGCCAATACCTTTTCCAAAAAGCCAATTGCCTGAGGTAAAAAATCAAAATCAAATTTTTCAGACTTATCGTTAATGGCTTTAACCCCAGGTATACTAAGGGCATAAGCTTTAAAAGCATCATCTAAGGTTTCATTTTTTAAGAGTTCTCCATAAGCCTCAATAAAACGAGAACTTACTTGGAAACTCTCTTGAGCATGAGCTTGCGCCACCAAAGAATAAATCTCTAATTCAGCAAGTTTTTGAGCAGCATTAAATTGATTAAACTCATCTTTACAATAAACCATTAATGTACATAACTGTTCTTGAGAATAATTATAATCGACAATAACTGGAGCCGTAAAATTTTCGTTAAATGAAGCAATCGGCTCACTTGTAATATTATCAAAAACAAAAGTTGATTCTTTATCTTTTAGTTCTAGTTTTCCTTCGTGAGCAAGAGAAAACGTTGTTCCATCTTGGGCATATAATGAAAGATGAAAAGGCATATGCAGGGCACTATATTGAGAGTTGTTAAGCTTTGCTTTTTGATTAATTTTGACCTCAAATTGTTGGGCCTGTTCATTATAATTTGTTTGGATCTCAAGTTTTGGAGTTCCATTTTGATCATACCAAACTTTAAANTGNTCTAAATNNACNTTANTTGCATCNNNCATNGNNGNNACAAANTCNTNNGTNGTTACNGCCTGNCCATCATGTCNNTNAAAATATAANTCCATCCCTTTTCNNAANNNATCTTCNCCTAATAAGAGTATGAATCATNCGNATNACTTCNGCNCCTTTTTCATAAATNGTTGCNGTATAAAAATTATTAATNTCNACAAAAGACTTNGGTTNAATAGGATGNCTNANNGGNCCNNCATCTTCNGGAAATTGATGTNCTCTTAANCNTTTNACATCNTCNATTCTTTTAACAGGTCTTGAAAGCATATCTGAAGAAAACTCCTGATCTCTAAATACAGTAAGCCCCTCTTTAAGAGTTAATTGAAACCAATCCCGACAAGTCACTCTATTACCAGTCCAATTATGGAAATACTCGTGTCCTATAACGGCTTCTACCCCAGCAAAGTCCTTATCTGTTGCTGTCTCTTTATTGGCCAAAACATATGAAGAGTTAAAAATATTTAAGCCTTTATTCTCCATTGCCCCCATATTAAATGAGTCAACAGCAACAATCATATAAATATCAAGATCGTATTCGAGACCAAACTTATCTTCATCCCACTTCATAGCATTTTTTAATGATCTCATTGCATGATCACATTTATGCTCATTTCCGTGATCAACGTAGATCTCAAGTTTTACCTCGCGGTTTGATTTCGTTTTAAAAACATCATCAACAACTGCTAAATCACCGGCCACCATAGCAAAAAGATAAGATGGTTTTTTAAAAGGGTCTTCCCAAACAGCAAAATGTCTTCCAGCTTCAAGCTCTCCAGACTCCACCATATTTCCATTGGCCAAGAGTTTTGGGAAACGCTCTTTTTGGGCCGTCATACGTACGCGATAACTTGTCATAACATCAGGCCGATCTAGAAAATAAGTAATTCTTCTAAAGCCTTCAGCTTCGCATTGAGTACAATAAATATTTCCAGATTTATAGAAACCTTCCCCCGTAAAGTTTTCTTCTGGTTTGATTTTTACCATTGTTTGAAGCGTAAACTTTTGAGGCAATTGACTTAAAAAAAGTCCTGTCTCATTAACGTGATAAGAGTTTGCGTCAAGTTTTTCATCGTTAATTTTAACTGATAAGAGCTCTAAGTCTACACCATGAAGTTGCAAATCATTTTGCTTATGCTCTTCATTTTGTTCATAAACTGTTTCAGCATAAACAATAACATGATCGTCATGTATATCGACTGCAAGATCTAAGTTATTAACCCAATAATTTGGAGTTTTGTAATCTTTTAAAAAAATTTCTTTTGTTTTATTGCTCATAATAATTACCTTATTTAAACTGACATTAAATATCTACGATTCACCTATCATTTTCGCATAGTATTGGCCATGCTCATGGCAAAATAAATGATTAATCAAAGCTTACAGGCAATTAAATTTCAAAAAGCAAAGGGATATATTTATCAATAAGAGGAGCAAACATATACGCCAACATAGAGAAATTTGTCACTAAGAAAAAAGGAAGCCAAGACTTTTGTTGCTCAGAGCGAAAATAACGTAAAAACTGCCACAACATAAGCACAGAAAAAGGCAACACCAAAATAAAATAAGCATAAGAAGCGTCTACAAAAAATGGACTCATAATACCTAGAAGGACATATGCCCATACATAAAAAGATATGTGATACTTTGTACGTCCCGAGCCGACAATCGCCGGAAGAACAGGAAACTTACCTTTAGTATAGTCATCAGCATAGCGAATGGCCAAAGACCAAAAATGAGGCATTTGCCATAAAAACATAACTAAAAATAAATAAATACTTGGAGGTGACAAAATATTATCATTCACAACTGAAAAGCCTAAAACTCCTGGCAAAGCCCCTGGAACAGCACCAGGGACCGCAGCAAAAGCCCAGTTTTTCTTCCAATACAAAGTATAAAGACCATTATACATAAGTATAATTCCAAGACCGATAACAAAAGTCAGAGGTTTAATTGTATATAAAATAATCAAACCTCCACACATTAAACTAAGGCTTAAAAATAAACCAGTTTGCCTTGAAAAGCTTCCCTTTACCAAAGGTCTAACTTGCGTCCGTTCCATCAACTTATCATTAAAAACTTCTTGAACTTGATTTAAAGACAAACTTCCAGCAGAAATACCAAAAGTTCCCACTAAGAATAGAATAAGTTTGAAAAGGTCAAAATTTTGTTCAACAGTATGTCCTATGCCATAACCAGCAATAGCGCTGATTATGACAAAGTTTACGATACTCATTTTAAAAAAAATTTTAAGGTCTTGTAGCATTTTTTTATCTAAAGAAAAGATCGATGTATGAAAACCCTACAAATAAAAGTAAAAAGGCTACCCCACATAAAGCGATAGTTCTGTTCATCATTCCATCGTACTTAAGATGCATAAACCATCCTAAAACAATAGAAGCTTTGATACAGGCAATAAACATTGCTAACAAAAGGTTATAATCACCTAAGTCTACAAATTTGGCAGTCAAAACTGTTATTATTGTTAACCCTACTAATGAAAGCAGTGTTATAAGATTTGTTTTTAACGGTACTATATGATGTGCCATAAAATCTCCAATTCTAAATCAAATACATAAGTGGGAATAAGAAAATCCAAATAATATCGACGATATGCCAATAAAGACCTACTCCCTCAACAGCTGTGTAATACTTAGGGCTAAACTCATTATTCTTAAGTCTTTTCATAAGCCAAATCATTAATCCAACACCAATGACAATATGTATACCATGCAGTCCCGTCATCGCAAAATACAGCACAAAGAATAATCTTAAATTAGCTGGATCAACATTATTTAATAAGGCAACATCTCTAATTTTCGATTTGATATATTCCATATCAGGATTCCACATATCAAAACCAGGAAAAAGACCATGATCAATTTTAGCACTATATTCAAAATACTTAACTACCATAAATATAAGAGCACATGCAGTCGTAAAATAAACCAACTTAAGTGCCTTCGCATTATTACCTTTCATCGTTTCAGTCACAGCTTGAGCCATAGTAAAAGAAGAAAATAATAAGACGAGGGTATTTAATGCACCTAAAGTCCAATCTAGCGAATCACCACCTGCAATATACATGTCATGAAATTTAAATCGATAGATAAAATAACCTACAAAAAGCCCACCAAACATCATAATCTCTGTGGCCATAAAAAGCCAAACACCTTGTTTACCTGCTTCGTGCTCTTGCTCCATGCTAGAAAAATGATGTGAGTGTTCTACTCTTCTATCAACCTTAGCGGTACTCATATGGCCTCCCTGACACAGTTGGAATTTCTTCAAAGTTTTCGTGAATCGGTGGAGTATCAACTGTCCACTCAAGTGTTGTTGCTCCCCATGGATTTTTTGCGTCACATTTTTCACCTTTAAACATATCTCTAACCATAATATAAATGGCAAAAATAAAACCAGCGGCAACAATCCATGAACCAATTGTTGATGTTAAATGATAAGGAGCGAACATACCATCGTAAGTATGATATCTTCTTGGCATCCCTTGAGAACCCATAATGAACTGAGGAATAAAAGTTAAGTTGAAACCAACAAAAGTCATGATGGCGGTAACTCTACCTTGAAACTCATTATACATTCGACCTGTCATTTTAGGATACCAATAGAACAATCCCGCAAAGAATCCCATTAATGCACCACCAAGCATCGTATAATGAAAGTGTGCAACGACAAAATAAGTATCATGCAAATGAACATCAATATTAAAAGCTGCTAAAAATAATCCTGTCAAACCACCAATAGTAAAAAGCGCAAGAAAATTAATCGCATATAGCATAGGAGTATCTAGTTTAACTCTTCCTCGATACATCGTCGAAACCCAATTGAAAAGTTTAATCGCAGTTGGGACTCCTACAAGCATTGTTAAAACAGAAAAGATTGAACCGGCCAGAGCTGATTGACCAGAAACAAACATATGGTGACCCCATACCAAAAATGAAATTGCTGAAATTGCTAATGAAGAAAAAGCAATCGCTTTATAGCCAAAAATTGTTTTCTGAGAAAAAGTAGCAATAACTTCAGATATGATACCCATTGCTGGAATAATCATAATATAAACAGCAGGGTGAGAATAAAACCAAAAAAAGTGTTGAAATAAAACCGGATCTCCACCTAACGAAGCATCAAAAATTCCAATTCCAAAAACTCGCTCAAAAACTAATAAAAGTAATGTAATTCCTAAAACCGGAGTCGCAATAACCTGAATGATCGCTGTAGCATACAAAGACCAAACAAAAAGTGGCATCCGCATCATTGTCATTCCTGGAGCACGTAACTTATGAATAGTTACAATAAAGTTCAACCCCGTAAGGATTGAAGAAAACCCCATTATAAAAGCTCCTAAAACCACCATAGTAACCGCATCTGCTGATCGTCCAGAATAAGGAGTATAAAACGTCCATCCTGTATCAACACCACCCCAAAAAAGTGAAAGGATAGCGACAAAAGCCCCAACCATAAGGCAGTACCAAGAAGCTAAATTCAGCTTTGGAAAAGCAACATCTTTTGCTCCAATCATCAAAGGTAATGCGAAGTTTCCAAGTAAAGCTGGAACCCCTGGAACAATAACCATAAAAACCATAATAGACCCATGCAAAGTCATGGCCCGATTGTACATATCACCTGTCATAAAAAGTGGTTCAGGTGTTAAAAGTTCTAATCTTAATAAGATAGCAAATAAGCCTCCAACCAAGAAAAAGATCATAATTGCAATAAAATACATAATTGCAATTCTTTTGTGGTCAATTGTTGTTAACCAAGACCAAAGACCTTTTTCACAGTTGATGTAATTGCCACCGTGTGAATGTGTATCTGTAGCTGACATTATAATTCCCCTACTTATTTAAGTGTTTTTATATACTCTATGAGATAATCAATTTCTTTTTCTGTAAGCAATCCTGCAAATGAGTTCATTTTAGCTGGAAAACCTTCAACAACTTTTTCATTTGGTGCCAAAATTGATTCTCTAATATACTCTTCATTGGCCACAACCGAATCGGCATTAGAAAAATTTCGCTCTTTACCAAAAATTCCACCTAAACCAGGACCAATTTTTACAGAATTATCTGCATTATGGCATGTCGTACAATTACGAGCAAAAAGCCTAGCACCTAACTCTACAGGATCTGAGACATTCGCTTCTTTAATTTCTCGGTTAAGCCAACGCTCAAATCGATCTTCTGAAACGACTCTAACAATTCCACGCATTCTCGAGTGAGATGTTCCACAAAACTCAGTACAAAAGATTTTAAAATCACCAAGCTTCGTTGCCGTAAAATTTACCTGTGTTTTTAACCCCGGCACAGTATCTCTTTTAATCCTAAAGCTTGGAACATAAAAAGAGTGTAAAACATCTGTAGCCGTCATTTCTAAGACAATAGGTTTATTGACTGGAACATACATGATATCCGCAGTACTCATTTCCAAGTTGTCTTTTTTGTAAGTAAACTCCCACAACCATTGTTTACCAGTCACATTAATTTTGTAAGCATTTTTTGGAACATTTTCCATTTCAAAATAGGCGAACAGCCCCCAAATAGAAATTCCTACAAAAATAATAGTAGGTATAACAGTCCAGATTGTCTCCGCTAAGGCATTATGCGGAATATAAGCTGACTTGCTATTTTGTGTTCTATGGTAGCGAATTACGAAATACGTCATCACTCCCATAAGACCAAAGAACCCTATTACACTTAGTGCCATGACCACATTATATAGATCATCAACTAAGTGAACGTTTTTTGCTGCTTGCTCTGGAAGGGTAAATCCAAAAATAGCATGCAGAATGTCACCAATAAATCTCATACATCATTTCCTTTAACCTGAGTCTTATTTTCTTTTCTCCAAAATCTAAATAAATATATTGCTAAAATAATTATCGTTAAAATTCCACCTAATCGCATGATATTAAATGCATAAAAAGCATAAGTCTTTTTATTAGGGTCGTATTGCAAACAAAATAAAACCATTCTATCCACAATATTTCCTATTTTATGGTCAGCTGCTTCAACCAATGACAATCTTAATATTTTAGGCTGAATTTCTAACCCATAATGATAATAAGAGATTTTTCCTTCTGGGGTTAAAACATACGCAGCAGCTGTGTGAGCCCATTGCTGTTCTCTAGGATCCCAAGCATACTTGAATCCAATTTGATCAGCTAAAGCTCTAATATTTTTCTCTTCTCCTGTAAGAAAATGCCAGCCCTCTCTGGTCTCTGGCTTTCCATATTCATCCAAATAAGCATCTAATTTTTTTTGCGCTAAACGGGGAGTTTCATCAGGATCAATAGACACGGCCACAAACTCAAATTTATCGCCGATTTTCCAATCAAAATCTTTAAATGTCTGCATCAAAGCATTTAAATGTAAGCTACACAAGGTAGGGCATTCATAATATATTAATAAAAGAAAAACAGGCGTATCACCCTGGAAATATTTTTTAAGTTGAACATCCTCACCTTTTTCATTTTTAAACGGCAAAGATAAGTCAATTTGTCCTCCAAGGTTTTCTTCAATCCCAACCTTATCCAAAACCACTGACTTCTTATTTTTTAAGCCTTGTTTGGCCATTTCCATTGGGCCTTTACCACCTATGGCATAAGCTTGAAATACAAAGAAAAAGGTTAATATCGCAATTGAAATAATTTTCAAAAAACACCCACTAGAGATTTTATTATCTCACAAACAACTCATTAATTTTTTTCATCATTATCATTTCAAAAACTTAACTAGGCAAGTATTTTTCCTTATCAGTGAAAGAATATAATATAGGCTAAACTTAGACGTATTATTTTGATCTCGTAGTAAAAAAGTAAGCACGGATATAAAATAGCAGTAATAAACAAGCTCCAGCTTGATGCATAAGGGCAATAGACAATGGAACAAAATAAAGAATCGTCATTACACCCAATAAAAATTGTACATAAACAAAACTGGCCAGGTAATACCAAGCCCGTCGTTGATCCTCATCAAAGGTCTTATTGGCCAAAAAAAACATAAATCCGCTCAAAAAAAACAAAACCCAACCAAATAGGCGATGAATAAACTGAACAACCACTGTACTATGCAAATAAGCATCTAGCCCCACAAACTCAAAAACTTCATTGGGGATCCAGTAACGTCCCATTTTAGGAAAGGTATTATGGGTTAATCCCCCATCTAGACCGGCCACAAAAGCCCCTAAAATAATCTGAATAAACAAAACAACACCAAAAACTGTCAAATAGCGCTTTGATTGATTTTTTTTAAATTGATTTCTTTGCGGATAAGAGAGTTGTAAAATTAAATAATAAAGATAGGCAATAATAAGAAAAGCCAATCCCAAGTGAGCAGCTAAACGGTAATGGCTGACATCTGGCTCATTAACTAAACCACTTTTTACCATATACCACCCCATTAAACCCTGAAGAGCACCCAAACCAAAGGCTATCATCAATTTAGGCTTAAAACCTTGGGGAATTTTCTTTTTCATCCAAAAATAAACGAAAGGAAAAAAGAAGGCCAAACCGATAAGGCGCCCAAATAAGCGATGAAAATACTCCCAAAAAAATATTTGTTTATACTCGGCGAGTTTCATGCCACGATGATGATTAACTAATTTATACTCAGGATAAGCTTTATATTGCTCAAAGCTCTCTTGCCATTGTTGATCCGTAAGGGGTGGAATTGTTCCCATCAATGGCTTCCAGTCTACCATAGAAAGACCAGAGTCTGTTAAACGAGTAATTCCCCCAATCATGACCATCATAAAAACCATTACTGAAACGACAAATAGCCAAATGACTAAGGGGAAATTACTTCTATTGGTCATCTAAACTACTTTAATTTAGTAATCTTACCTTTGGGTTGTTTGTTCTGAGCATCAATATATTTTAAAACAGCTTTAACCTGCTCTTTAGACATCTCTTGCTCTGCCATCATCTGTGGCTTATACAACTCATAAACTTTTTTAGCTAAGGCGTCTGGCTTTTCATATCCTGGCTCTTCCGCATCACCATTAATCATCCCATCAGGATAGTTTACAAACTTTACAATCCAATCTACTTTACGTCGCTTTGACAAACCAGCCAAATCTGGTCCAATTTTATCTCCGCCCCCAATAGTATGACATTGAGTACACGTCTTTTTAAAGAATTTTTCAGCATCAAACGCACTAGCACCAACTGAAAAAGCCATTGCGAATAAAATCACTAACATTGTTTTCATCACATTTCTCCTAAATTTTGCTTTGAACAGACAAAATATACCACTAGCTGCTCATCGTTACAATAGACAAAATTGTTGCAGTAATTTTTTACCAAAACTCGCAAAAAAATTTAAGTTGCCCCTCCAAAGCTCCGATCAAGAAGGTACTTATACTCACACTTCACAGAAGAAAAGGAATTCGTATGAAGGTATTATCGTATTTAGTGCTTAGTGCATTTTTATTTTCAGCAACTTCTTGTTTAAAACAAGAGGATGGCCAGTACATCCCAGGTGTAAATGGGCCAAAAGTTAACATTAATGATGGGAAAATTCTCTTAACAGTAGAACTTGAAAAAGTTGATCTTCAAGGTGGACTTACAATGCCCATTAGAAAAATGGATCATTCAACTCTTACAGTGAGTCCTTCAATTAGCTCTGATGGATCATTCGGTGGAACTTTAATTAGTATTGCCTTTGACCTTAGAGATGTTGAGAATGATGATTTTAGATCTGTTCCCAATGAAACTCTTCCAGATGGAAGACCATTTCCATTTCTTATTGATGGAACTTTACCAGCTTTAGCGATTAATATTCCTAAAGCAAAAGACATTACACTTTATGCTTCTGAGAAAGTTTTTGGTTTTTTTCTACCTATCAACCTTCCAGAAGACTTTAACATAAGTGTACACTACAAAATTAAAATTAATGGCAAAAGCTATGGGATTGTTTCCTTAATTCACCCTGATGAAAGAGGTGAAGGTGCTGGTGTTGTCGCTCTTTTAACTCTTGATGATGTAAGATCAAATCCAGGACTTAATAAACTCCTTAGAATTTCTAAAAGAAATAAATCTAGAATATACTAAGTCACTGTTTTTACTAGATAGGGTCAAATATTTTGGCCCTATCTCTATGTAAGTTTTTCAAAAAAATTTTCTGCTTTCTCCCCCCATAGTAAAATTTCCTTAAGATGAATAAACTTATAAAGTTCGCCATATTATTGGTTTTGCTCACTTCTTGCGGTAAAAGAATTGAAGAAGATCATAAAGCAAATACTTCAGATACAAATTCTGATACGCCTGGTGAAGTTTTAAATGATCAACAAAAATTAAAAAGATCACAACTCTATGATGCTCTTTACTCTAATGATACTAATCTCGTTGAAACAGCTTTAATAAAATTTAAAGANATTCATTTTCGCTTTAAAACAAATGGTGAGACCCCTCTTACAATGGCGATTAAATCAACGAAAACTGAAATCATAAATAAAGTCATCGAAAAGACTACAAACCTTAACCAAACAAATCTTAAAGGTGAATTCCCTATTGAGTTGGCCATAGAAAAAGAAAATAATTTTGTTCTAAATGCCCTTATATTAAAAAATGTCGACTTGAATATTATTTCAAGTCAAAAAACAAGCTTACTTATTCAAGCAATAAAAAAAGATAATGAGGACATGGCCATAAAACTTATTACTTTTGGAGCAAACACTGAAGGTTCCTATAACATAGCACAACAAAAAAATTTCACAAANNTAACAAGGCTTATTGAGCTTGTACAAACACATAAAGAGGTTCAATTATCAACCCTCATAACTGCGATAGAAACAGGGAATATTTATTTTATTAGCTATTTACTTAATAATTTTAAGCAATATAAAAAACTCATTGACCAAGAAAACCTTCTCCTTATGGCAATCGAATACCCCGAATTTGAAACTCGTCACCTCATCATTCAAACGTTACTCAGACATAAAATAAATATTAATAATCAATACAAATCTACTCCATTGATTAAGGCGACAAAAATCAATGATACAGTACTCATCAGAAAGTTACTGGGAAATAAAGCCAATCCTACTCTCAAAGATGAAGAAGACAGATCTGCCCTTTATTATGCAGTAGAAAACTTAAATCAAAAGGCTGTACTTGTTCTTAAAAGAGCAATTCTTGAATATAGCGAAATTCAAGAACCAGATTTTGATATCGATAGCTTATTGCGTAATTCCTGCAAGAAACTCCCCGCCTTAAATGAAGTTGAACAACATCAAAGATGGTTTCAAAGAAATATTTATTCGGCCCTTGAATGTAAAAACTATAACACTGTTTTATAATGAAAGGCTGCTTTACTTAAATCTTTAGACTTAGAAAATTTTTTCATTTGAGTAGGCTTAAAGGTATTAAACTCAATTTTGTGTAATTGCTCACCTAAACTTTTGGCCAATAAAGGCGGGACAGCATTTCCAATTTGCCTAAACTGTGCAGTGGTACTTCCTTCAAAAATAAAATTATAAGGAAAACTTTGTAAACAAGCTGCTTCACGAGCTGTTAAATACCTTGCTTCTATTGGATGATAATACATTGTTCGTGAAGTTAAAATAGTTGGAGCTGGTCCATCTAAAGGAACTCTTTGAAGCCTTGTTTGACGAAATCTTTTTTCGTTAATTTCATTCCAATTAATATTATATCTGAGCCTTTTTGGTAAGTACGCTTTCTCATCTTTCTCATATCTTATTCCTGCCCCCGCAGGAATATGCTGCAAGCGCTTTTCATCCAATTTATTAGCTATTTTAGCGCTCTCTAAATTGTGGTTTTGTAATTTTTTATATTTTGAAAGCTGTTTAAAGGCTTTTTGAACACTCACAAGATGCTTATTTTGCCCATGGGTTGGAGCTGGAAAAGCTGGTAAAGTCCCTTTCGTTCCCATAATAATAGTCCTACGCCTACGAGAAGGAACACCGTACAAATCAGCACTCATCACTTGAGCATCCATAATATAACCTAATTTTTCAAAGGAACGGAATATGCGCCTTAAGATGAACTCGTTTTTTTTTGCCAACATTCCTGTCACATTTTCAAATAAAATAACTTTAGGATTAGTTAACCTTACAATTCTTACAAATTGCTGAAAAAGAGCATTTCTTTGATCATCGACATCACCCTTTCCAACCGTTGAAAAACCTTGACAAGGAGGTCCACCAACCACCATATCAACTTGATCAAAGTCGATCAATTTTTGTAGTTTGGTTTTAGTCAGTTTTCGTATATCCATATGTAAAGCATGGGCCTTAGGATGATTACGTGCAAAGCTCTTTACAGCGGCTTCATCAAAGTCAACGCCCAAGAGACATTTATGTCCGGCCATTTCTAATCCGGCAGAAAAACCACCACAACCGCTGAAGAGATCAATAAATTTTAATTGTTTTTTCATATATAAATACTTTTTAAAAAATTTTAGTTTTGTTGATTTATTCTAGCTTCTATTGATCTTTTTTGTCTAGTTAAAGAATCATCTCTTAAGACGAAATCATTTTCTCTATTGAATGAGATAATTCTGCCGAGGACAATTCAATGTAAATCGTTTTTAATTTAGACTCTTGTCCTTTTAAAATTTTAATCTTAGAAGGAGAAATATGTAAGATTTTTGCTAAAAAACTTAAAAGTTCCTTATTGGCCTTTCCTTCAATAGCTTTGGCCGCAATTTTCAATTTAAGTCGCGGCGGATCTCCATAAATCCCCACGATTTGATTTTTTTTTGAATTAGGCAAAATTAACACTTTTAACAATGAACCCGATTGATAAGGAGAAATAAAACTTTTCATTATTTCTATGGTAAAATAAAAAAATGAATCATGAAACAATAAGAATCTTTATTTTTTTTATCATCCTCTTTTGCTGTCTAAGTGGGGAATTTTTTATTCCTTATTTAAAAAGAAATTATAAAAAACGACTATTAATCAATTTTTTATTTTTACTTAGTGGAATTCTTTTTCTCAAGATATGTTTTCCCAATGGCTTACTGGAGATGACGAATAAGTTTTTGGCCATGGATCGAAACCTGAGCTTGGCCAAACTTCCCTGGGGAGTTGATTTAATTCTCACGCTCTTTGTTTTTGATTTTGCCATTTATTGGCAACATCGCTTTTTTCATATGATAAAACCCCTATGGAAATATCATGCCGTTCATCATAGTGATGAGAGTTTAGACTTCTCTACAGCGTTAAGATTTCATCCGGGTGAAATTGTCCTATCTGGAGCCTATAAAATGATTTTACTTTATATTTTTATTCCAAGGCTTGAAAGTTTTTTTATTTATGAAATCTTTCTTAACTCTATGGCCATATTTAATCACTCTAATATTCGCCTTCCTAAAAAATGGGACTACTACCTGCGTTTTATTATCGTGACTCCTGCCATGCATTTTCCCCATCACTCTCCTGAGAAAAGTCTTACAAATTCGAACTATGGCAATGTATTTAGTTTTTGGGACAGAATATTTAAAACCTATACAAAGCAAGAAAACTCCGTTTTTGGCCTTAAAGAATATACCCATAAAGACTTAAATTCATTTTGGGCTCAATTCTTTAGTCCATTTTCTAAAGAATTTAAAGACCAGTCATAATCAAGATACTTAACAGAGCTTAATCCTTTAACATCCAAATATTGGCCTACAAATGCCAAAATATTTTTTTCATTATCGCCAAAGTCTTCACTGTACCATTTAAAAATTTTAGACAAATACAAGACTTTATCTTGACGATAATTTTTATTATGATTTTTTAAAAAAGCACTTGTCGCTGCTTCAAGTTGCTCATGTATTTTATTGGCCCTAAAGGCTTCTTGGTAAAGAGAGGGACATCCTACTGAAGCGCAGTTTACTGCGAAGTGGATACGAGGTTCATTAAATTTTCTCCTAATCGTCTCATGCTCAATTTGATCAAGACTCATTTTTTTGCCCAATAAAAAAATAAATTCTTTTGACCAAGGTGAAGAAAAAAAACTTCCGATATTTTTAATAGATTTTACAGGATAATGATCTAAGATGAGTTTAACCGTAAAAGCATTATAAGCATTAATCCAAAAACATAATTTTTGGTTTTGAGTAAAATTTGCAAAACTTTTAGGCGTAACCTCAGATAAATTAGCCAAATAATTATTTAATTCAGACGTATTCTTTAAAAGGCCCTTATAGTCTACGAAAACTTGTTTCTTTTTAAGCAAAGTATATTTTTGTAAAATACCATTCCACTTTTGATGTTGATGATCAAAAGAAAAAGCAAGTGTGCAATAAAACATAAAAACTAAAAAGATAGTTTTTTTCATTAACGTCTCCAACTGTGAAATTTTTGGGCCATGGCTAAAAGTCTTTGAGGAGCTGTTTTGCGCTTCCATTGTCCAGCAACAAACTTATTTGCTTCGGCCATGGTGGGATAACTATGAATCGTTCCTAAAATATGATTTAATCCCTTAGAATGTTTCATTGAGGTCACAAACTCAGCAATAAGCTCTCCAGCATTAGCGGCTACAATTGTGGCCCCTAAAATCTTATCCGAGTTCTTTGCCAAAAGTACCTTTACTATTCCCTTATCAACTCCATCTGCAATAGCTCTATCCAAATCACTAATGTCATAAGTATAAACAGCGTATTCAATACCGCTTTCTAGGCAAGCAGTTTCATTTAACCCAACAGTTGCAACTTCTGGATCCAAATAAGTACACCAAGGTATAACACGATAATCGACCTTAAACTTTTTAAAAGGTGAAAAGAGAGCGTTTACAGTACAATACCAAGCTTGATGAGATGCCGTGTGCGTAAGCTGATAAGGACCGGCAACATCACCACAAGCATATATATTTGGAAATTTTGTTTGTAAAAAATCATTAGTTTTAATTGTCCCATTAGAATTAAGCTCTATTTTTAATTCTTCTAGGCCAAAACCTTTTGTATTAGCTTTTCTTCCCACTGCAATAAGAATCTCATCAAAAAGAACTTCAATATTTTCACTCTGATGAGAACAAATCAATTTCCCATTGTGAACTTCGGTTGCCTCGTGCTCCAACAAAACTTCAATTCCTTCTTCTTTTAAATTTTCTAAGACCATTTCAGAGATATCATTATCTTCTTTCATCATAAGTCTTGTTCCCATTTCTACCACTGTAACCTTAGACCCAAGTCTATGAAAGGCTAACGCCATTTCAAGTCCAATTGGACCTCCTCCTAAAATAACAAGTTTCTGTGGTAATGATTTTAACTGCCACAAATTATGAGAAGTAAGATATTTAATTGACTCTATCCCTTTGATCGGCGGTATAAAAGGAGAAGCCCCTGTTGCAATAATAATATTTTTTGTTGTTACAATTTTTGAATTAACTTCGATCTCCCAAGGTGAAATAATTTTAGCTTCACCTTGAATACACTCAACTCCTAAAGACTCATAACGCTCAATACTATCATGAGGTTCTATTTTTTTAATCACTTGTTGAACTCTTTTCATAACTTGTTGAAAATCAATCTTAATTCCTTGAGCATGAACCCCATAGTCTTTAGCAACTTTAAGGGCATGCGCCATTTTAGCAGACTTTAATAAGGCCTTAGAAGGTACACAACCTGTATTTAAACAATCTCCACCCATTTTATCTTTTTCTATTAGGGCCACTTTTGCTTTAACCGCAGCTGCAATATAACTGGCCACTAATCCACCAGAGCCAGCTCCAATAGTCACAATATTATAGTCAAAATTTTTTGGTTTTTTATAATTGCGATAAACTTTTTTGGCCTTAAGCCATTCAAGGATTTTTTTGGCCAACAATGGAAAAAGACCTAAAAGAACAAATGAGCCAATAATATCAGGCCCCATAATTCCCTCTAAAGATTCTAAGTCTGATAATTGAGATCCAGCGTTTACATAAACAAAAGTTCCAGGCAACATTCCAATTTGAGAAATCACATAGAATTTAAAAGCCGACAATTTTGTTAAGCCCATAGTTAAATTAATAAGAAAAAAAGGAAACAAAGGAACTAATCGTAAACTAAAAAGATAAAACCCGCCTTCTTTTTTGACCCCTTCATTAATTCTTTTTAAGTATCTTGCATACTTTTTTTCTACATAATCTCTTAAGACTGTTCTCGAAATTAAAAAGGCCATTGTAGCCCCGATACTAGAAGCAAAAGAAATAAGAACAAGCCCAAGTTCAAGACCAAACAGCGCTCCTCCTAACAATGTCAATACTGTTGCTCCAGGAATAGAAAGTGCTGTCGAAATAATATAGATTCCAAAAAAGGCAAAAATAGTGGTAAAACGATGAGTAAGATAATAAGACTCAAATAGCGATTGATTTTCTTTTATGTATTCAAAACTTAAATACTGATCTAATCCAAATAGCTTTATCGTTATGATGAGAATCAAAAAAAGACAAAAAATAAAAATTTTTTTAAGCATGCCACCTCCACTCTTTTATTAGTGTAGCGGCCCTTAAATATATTACGAGAAAAACTATGGTTTTTTTAAAGCAAACCAATCACTCCAAACACTCTTTTCTTTTTGACCTAATTTTAATAGGAAAAAAGACATCCACATTGGCTCCTTGGGTTTTTTCTTAAGTTTAATTCCCATCTCTTTAAGCGATTTATCACCTTTTTTATTATTACAAGGTCCACATGCAGTCACAATATTTTCCCAATCTGTCCTTCCCCCTTTTGACTTGGGTATAACATGATCAAGAGTCAAATCCTTTGCTTTAAAAGGTATATGGCAATATTGACAAGTAAAATGATCTCTATAAAAAATATTCTGGCGATTAAATTTGACAATATTAGTTTGGCCTACTTTTGTAAATAAACGCATAACTTTCGGTAATTTAAAACTATCAGAAGGAGAATGAATTTCGATATCACTATGATGCTCAACGACTTCCGCTCTTTGTGTAAAAAACAAAGTTAACGCTTTTTTCCAATCAATCATTTTTAAAGGATAGTAACTAGCATCCAACAACAGGGTTTGCCTCATAACTTACTCCTTACATTATTTTACCCTATTTTGCTTAAAACCTGCAATCAGATGGCAAAAATAAGCAATTCATAGGCTAAGTCCTATAAAATACTAGACGAAAGCTCATTATGATTGATACGTTTAAAGGAGAAAATGCCAAAATTGGCCCTTTAAACTTGGAAAATTGATATGGAAAAAAAGAAAAAATTAAGTCTTTTGCGGGCCTTGGTTGATAAAAAAATGCTCATTTGCCTTCTTAATGGTTTTACTGCCGGCCTTCCTATCTATTTTCTTTTACAACTCATTCCTGCTTGGCTTAAGGCCGAAAATGTCGACTTAAAGACAATTGGCTTTTTTGGTTTTGTTTTAGTCCCCTACTCTTTTAAGTACCTCTGGGCACCTTTTGTGGATCGCTATGTTCCTCCCTTCTTAGGACGAAGAAGAGGTTGGATGCTTATTACTCAAATACTTATCCTTGCCTTTATGTGCTATTTGGGTTTTTTAAAACCACAAGTTGATATAGACCTTATCCTTTATGTGGGATTGGCCATTGCTTTTTTTTCGGCCACTCAAGATATTGTCTTAGATTCTTATCGTCGAGAATTATTACCAGATGAGGAATTGGGGCTAGGAAATTCTTATTATGCTAATGCTTATAGAATTGCTGGTTTTATCCCTGGTGGTCTAGGTCTTATCCTGGCCGATTATTTAAGTTGGCCAATTGTTTTTTCTATTGTGGCCTCTTTTATGTTAGTTGGAGTCTTTCATACCCTATGGATTCAAGAACTTGTTAATGAAGATGAAACTCCAAAAACTTTAAAAGAAGCCGTGGTCACACCATTTATTGAATTTTTTAAAAGAGGAGGGACTAAACATGCTCTGCTTATTATCTTTTTTATTTTCTTCTATAAGTTTGGCGACACCGTAGCAACCGCCCTCATTACTCCTTTTTATCTCGATGTAGGTTTTTCGATGACAGTTATAGGCGGTGTGGTTAAAGCAGTAGCCGTCTGGTCGATGCTAATTGGTGGTTTTATTGGCGGTGCGATCATGTTTAAATTAGGTATCAATAAATCTCTTTGGTTTTTTGGTATCGTTCAACTCCTATCAATCCTAGGCTTTGCACTTTTAAATGAGGTGGGAACAAATACATATGTCTTAGGAGCTGTCGTTGCTTTTGAATACCTTGGGGTTGGTCTTGGTTCTGCCGCCCTTATGGCGTTTATTGCTTCCAATACCAATAAAAGTTTTACAGGAACTCAGCTGGCCTTACTTTCCTCTATTTTTGCAATTCCAAAATCTTTTGCTGGGGTTATTGCAGGGGTGATTATCGAAGGTGTAAAGCCAAATGATGAACTATTTTATGATCTCTTAGGGGCCATGCCAGGTCTAGGCTATACTAAGTTTTTTCTTATTTGTACTCTATTGGCCTTACCCGGAATGATTCTTTTATTTTGGGTGGCCCCACTGCATAAAAAGGCCAATTAATTTCTCACACAGGCCCCTAAAGGAAAAACTGTATCAGATGGTCTTCTTAAGTTTCCAGCAGCGTCATAATAGATTTTAAAAGGATCTGATTCTTCTATCATTTTTGGGCCTAACATATAGGCCAGTGAAGATGTTGTAATACATAAATCCTCACTTCCTCCTGTTAGATCGACAAAGTCAATTTCCCCTAAAGTTGTATTATCATAAGAGTTAGCTCCAGGTGCCGTTGTATCCTCAGAAATATTATAATCTGATAAAACTCCACTAACTGAGCTTCTAAACTCATAAGTGCTACTAGAGTGAGAAATATTTCCTAAATACGAAGCTGTCCCTGAACCACTATAACCCAAAAAGTTCCAATCATTTCTAAAAGAAGTATTATGTGAAGCAACAGAATTTGTGCCTTCAAGTGCAAAGCCGGTTCCGCCTAAGTCATAAGCAATATTATTAAAAGCATAGCCTTTAATATCCGCATTACCCATCACAAAAGAAAATCCTCCTCCCCCAACACCAACACCACGGATAATATTGTGATGGAAATAAGCATAAGCTCCATCGGCCATATTATAATCATCTACTCTAAAGGCATATATATTTGCATAACCTCCATCATCGATTTGAAATTGAAAACCTTCAACTCTGACGGCATTTTTTCCCGCTCCTCTTTGCATAAAAGGCCATTGGTAATTTCCACTTCCTACCCAACTAATCATAGCTTTTGTTCCATCCCATTTTCCACTGTGGCGCTGGGAAACTCCCACATGAGTTGAGAGAAAAGGAACAAAAAAACGTAAAAAATTATCTCCAAATAAATTCCAACCAGAAATATTATTTTTACCAGAGCCAGACCAAGCTCCATCTGCGTAAAAAGCAAAATGCCAGGCCTTATTATCATTTACAGCATCTTGAGAAGTATCAAAGTTTCTTACTTCTGCTGGTATCCCCGTATTCTCATCTAGAGTATTGGTATCAGTAACTCTTGAATAAGCGCGATAAATCTCCCAATTAAGAATTTCTGCATAATCAGTTTCAAGCTCAGCTCCATTAAGATCATTTAAAAGAAATTGATTTGCACTTATTCTTTTTCTTATAAAAAAGATCTCTTCAAAACCAGCTGTAACACTATGGTCAATAACTATGGCATCTCCAATTCCAATATTTCCTGCAAGAGGGTTATCAAAAACAATTACAGAGTCCGTAATAAGCGCTTCATTGGTACCACTTGAAGTTCTACTAGCTAAAGCTGAAGTATTGTTAATTCCAATTGAGCGATAAATTTGAGCAGGGCCATCTAAGCGAACGATACTTGTTTGCTCACTAACTCCTGAATTAAGAGTCACAGATGTTAATACTTTAATTTCATCTTTGGGATCATCTGGAAATTTAAAACTAGGGGAAGAAGCTTCAAAATTTTTTCCATTTTTACTCATATCAATTTCATACCATTGCCTAGGATCACAGTCTGGTATTTTAGAATGATTACAATAATAGAGTTTAGCTGAATCAGAAGCGCTTAAAGTCGCTTTTGTCACAACTGTTATATCAAAACTTTGTGAAGTTATATTCGTCATATTTACTGAGTCGACTGTGTTCACAAATTCGCTAACCGCCACATCAACACTTTTAATAATAACACCATTTTTTCTTATAAAAATTTTTCCCGAACCAGTCGATTGGGCCTCAAATTTAGCAGATTTTCCACCTGATAAAATCAGTAGTTGGCCAATATCTCCTTCTAATTCCCAAGAGACAGATAAATTACTTTCAAATTCGCCATTTTCGGCTCGTTTAACTGCATACAGATCAATTGTTTCACTCGTTTGAAGATTAATATTGGTAATTCGTATTCCTGTACCATCAGAAGAAGATTCAACATATATTGACCTGTCAACTGAATAAACCTGAACATCTACAGAAGAGGTACAAGATAATATAAAGAAAATACTTATAAAAAACCGAAATAATTCCATATCCCCTATATCGTACCACTAAGTATAAAGAAAAACTTAATTATTTAACAAGTATTATAATACCTCGAAAATACAAATGAATTTTCACAAATAATTTGAAAAAAAATTTAATAAAGCTGGCCACATTTTAATACGCCAATTAAATAAGGCATACTCTTAAATTTCGGCCCTCTCTTGATCGACTTTACCAGGGATATACGAATACAAACATGGCACAATAAATAAGGTCAGTAATGTCGAAACAAAAAGTCCTCCAATAACCGTTAACGCCATGGGAACTCTCGTCTCTGCTCCTGGCCCCAAGGCCAAAGCAGCAGGTAGAGTTCCTGCGATAGTAGAAACTGAAGTCATAATTATGGGTCTAAGTCGTATCGGACAAGCATGCATTAAAGCTTCATGCACGGACTTTCCTTGTTCACGAACTTGGTTGGTAAAATCAACTAAGATAATGGAGTTTTTCTTCACAATCCCCATTAAAAGAATTAATCCAATCATGGAATAAATATTAAGTGATTGATCAGCAATTTTTAAAGCGATAAAAGCACCAGTAAAACTAAAAGGTAAAATCGAGAGAATACTAATGGGTTGTACAAATGAATTAAACTGAGAGGCAAGAACCATGAAAGCAATGATCAGTCCAAGAATAATAACATTAACTAAGCTCACAAAAGACTCATTATAAGTTTGGACACTTCCACTTTCATACAAACTATAATTTTCTTTAAGACTTGGTTTAATTTTAGTACGCAAAAACTCAAGTGCTTCTCCTTGCGAAACACCATCAGCTAAGTTTGCTGTCAATGTAATAGCACGAGCACGATCCTTTCTATTGATAGACAATAGACCTTTTTCTTCTTGAATTTTTGTTACATCAGATAAAGGAATCAACTCTCCTCGATTATTTCTGACATTAATTTTTGAAATATCATGAATTTTTTCTAAGCCACTTTCTTTAATTTTAACCACAATATCGTATCGTCTTCCTCCTTTAGAAAACTTCCCCGCAGTGACTCCACTTACCATACTTTGAATAGTCCTCCCTATTTCATCCACCGAAACCCCTCGTTGCATAGCTTTTTGGCGATCAGGTATAATTCTAAGTTCTGGAATTTTTCCTTGAAAATCAGAGTCGATATCTACCATAAACTTAGACTCTTCCATCATCTTCTTTACCCGTTCTGACTCAGAAATAAGAACATCATAACTAGGTCCTGTTAAAGAAAATTCAATAGGGTAAGAGCTTCCTGTCCCAAAGCCCCCTAAAGAAGGATCTCGAATAAAGACAAAAATTCCCTTAACTTGTTCTCTAATTTTTTTTCGAAGATAATTAGCAAATTCTTGTTGTGATAAAACTACTTTAAGCTCTTTATTTTGTGGTCGATCACCTTTTGGCTTTAAAGTCACATAAGAAAAGGCCGTATTAGACTCAACACCACTAAAGCCTCCAATGGCGACGAAGTATCTTCTAAGTTCTGACTCATTCATAAGAATTTTTTCAATTTCAGCGACTTTTTTCTCAGTATATTCTAAAGAAGAACCTGTAGGTGTCTTCATAAAAAGAATAAGACGAGATTGATCCTGAGGAGGAGTAAACTCACGTTTAAGCGTATTTACTAACAAAAATGTAAGTCCAGCAATAACAACGGCTCCTAACAAAATAGCTGCTCTATATTTAAGAGCGACTTCTAGTGCTTGAGTATATTTTTTTTCAAAAAAATTCATAAGGCGATCAATTTTTCGTTTACCTTCTTCATTGTCAGAGCCCAACAAATAAGATGTTCGCATTGGAGTTAAAGTGATAGCATCAATATAAGAAAAAGCTATGGCCGCACATAAAGTAATAGCAAACTCATAAAAATATCTTCCTACAATTCCACTTACAAAACCCAAAGGAAGAAAAATCGCCACGATAGCAGTTGAAGAAGCCAGTGCTGCAAAGGAAATTTCATTAGTCCCTTGCAAAGAAGCTTGAACTTTAGACATACCTTTTTTATAAAGCCTACTTATATTTTCTAGAATCATAATATTATCATCTACCACCAGACCAACCGCTAAAGTCAGTCCCAACATTGTAAATGTATTTAGAGTAAATCCAAAAAAATCGAGGGCCATAAAAGTCGCTATGATTGCAGTCGGAATAGAAAGCATAATATTAACTGCTGCACCAAATGATCCAAGAAAAAACCACACGACTAAAGAAGTCATCACTCCCGCCAAAACTAAAGTAAATTTCAATTCATCAATAGAATCTTCAATAAACTTTGTTCCATCATAATTAACACCAATTTTAGTGCCTTCAGGAAGAATGGAAGCGACTTCTTTCATTTTCTGCTTGACTTGAGTTGCCACTTCAACTGCATTAGTTCCCCTTTGTTTTCTAAAACCCAAACCAATAGACATTTTTCCCATCACTCGAGATATTCGGCGCTGATCTTCAAGTCCATCTTCAACATCGGCCACTTCGGCCAATGGAATAGGAGAATAATTTGGCGCTCCCCCTCTTTGGTTAATTGAGATTTGTGAAAACTCTTGGGGTGTTGTCGCCTCACCTAAAGTTCTAATATTATATTCAGTGGTGGTATTTTCAAAAATCCCAGCTGGATATTCTGCATGTTCCTTAGAAATTGTATTAAGAATATCATTAACCGAAAGATCGTACTGTCTAAGTTTATTTTTTTCTACCCAAACCCGCAAAGCTGGATCCACGTAACCGCCTAGAATAACTTCGGCCACCCCTTCAATCGTCTGAAAACGATCTTTAATTTGGTCTCTGACATAGACCATAAGTTCTTTTTTAGTAAAAGTGTCACTATTAATACTCAACCATAGGATCGGCCGATCTTCAGGATTAGATTTTCTTACTACTGGGGCTTCAATATCAGAAGGTAATCGTCTTTGCGCCTGTCCTAAAATTGATTGGACTTCCTGAACAGCAACGTCAATATCCTTATTTAAACCAAACTCAAGAGTAATATCAGCTCTTCCTCTTCTGGCCTTAGAGTCCATGGCCTTAATCCCCTCAACTGAAAGTAATGAACTTTCTAGCTGGTCAATCACATCCAATTCAATAACCTCAGGAGCAGCCCCTGGCCAAGCAACAGAAATATTAACCACAGGATTATCAACATCAGGTTTTTCACTAATTCCCAAATTCATAAAGCTCAAAGAACCAAAAATAAGAAAGGCGGCCATCACCATCCAAGCAAAAACAGGTTTTTTGATAGAAATTTCAGTTAAATTCATTAAAACTCCCCATTAAGAATTGCAATTTGAACTTTGGCCAATTTTTCTTTTGCCTGAATTTGGATAAGTTTCTTTTTTTCTTGAATATAATTTTGGAGTGAACTATTAAGCTCCAAGTTCGTTGTTAATCTGAGTTTATAATCCTTTAAAACTTCTTTATATCCACTTAAACTGGCGGCTGTTGAAGCCTCATAAGCACGAAGTTGTTTCTTGGCCAAAGATATAGTCATAAAAATTTTATCCATCATAACTTTTAAATCATTACGGGTTTTTAAATANTTATTTTGATTTTGTTGTTTCACTATCTTTTGCTCAACAATTTCTTTTGACGTTTTATTTCCACTAAAAATGGGAAATGTCAGATTAACTGCCATATCCCAGTCTCTTTGATTAAAAGTCCCTTCTTGCTCAAGGTAATAATTGGCACTTAAATCGACAGTTGGATAATGTCCAGATTTTGCTATTTTTATCTGCTGCTCAGTTGCCTCGTAAAGAATTTTTGAAGCCACCACACTAGGATGAGTATCGATATTCATGTTTGGATTAGAATCCATATCTTTGAGTGAATATTCAAACGACTCAAGTGGTGTTTGAATAACACGACTCAAATCCAAGATGACTTTTTTTAATTGTTCTTGTTGTTGATAAAGCTCTGAGCGAGAACTTAATAGGGTGGCCCTTGCCACTAATAAATCACTCTTTTTCGAACGTCCGATTTTTTGTCTTTGTTTAATAAACTCATAATTTTTTTGATTTATCTCAATCAACTCTTTTGACAAAGCAAGTTCTTGCTTTAACTGATAAACTAACATGAAATGATTTGCAATAAGCATTTGCACTTCACGCTTCACAGCTTCTTTAGTCAGTTTTTTAATCTCAAGTAGCTTTTGAGCATAATCAAGTGCTGCAAACTCTTTTAGGCCACGGAATAACGGCTGACGCAAAGTCAAAAAAGTTTGCCTTTGAGTACTGCCAACAAAGTCATTCTGAGTTGATGATTGTTTCGTATAGTTTGAATTTAGCTCTAAACTAGGAAGAATATCTCCGAAGACTTTAGCTTCCTGGGTTTTGGCCAACTCTAATTCTTGAGTTGCATTAATATAAGTTTCATTTTTAACATAAAGCTTTAAGGCATCTTTAATACTTATGCCTAAAGCATGATAAAATGGATATACACAAAATATAAAAGTTAGAAATAATTTAGTCATGCTTAAGCTTAAGCATTCTCAAAGCTTTTGAATAGCTTAAAAGATTAACAAAAGCTCGATTTTACACAAAATTGGCATTTAGACTCTTTTCACTCTTGATGGTGCCCTCCAAGCGACAATTGTCGAACCAAGCACAATATCAGAGGAACACGAGATTGTTTGGAGACAGCCGCAAATTGACCTCGATGAGCTTGTATATTTGAAAACAGTGCGAAATTACAGCAGAAAACAACTTTCTGAGCACTTTTCAAGGCCCGCCAACACCATTACTTGGTATCTAGGCAGGCTCAAAAAGGAGGGACGACTATGACTGAAATTATCGCTATTTTGATCTCGGCTATATTTTTCTTTGAATTTGGGGATGAATTTGCCTTTGTAGTAAAAAAGACAGCTGTTTTGAAGGTTCACCAAGGATTGCTGCCTCTCAACTCTTTTACGCAAAAATTAACTCAAGGAAATAACTAATCATTATTTAGGCCAATCTTTCTACGGTTAGGAGGGAGTTTGGGATTAATTTTATCGTCAATATCATCGAGCCTTTCAAATACAATTTTGAAGAGCTTGTGTGTACCCTGTTCAAGCTTATCAACTCGTCCCTCTACGGAGTTCTCCATGGCAAGAAAACTTCTGAGCTTAGTAAAGGTTCTCATAATGGCAATGTTGACATCAATCGCTCGGGTACTATTCAAAACACCCGATAACATCGCAACTCCATTCTCTGTAAAAACAAGAGGTTGGTATCGCCTCCCTCCTTTTCCTTTCTTTGAGGTCACAATTTGTGACCTCAAAACTTCATACTCTTCTTTTGTTAACTGAAACATAAAGTCTTCAGGAAACCGTCTAGAATTTCTTTTAACTGTTTGATTAAAAACTTTCGTTTCAACCCCATAAAGTTTGGCCAAGTCACTATCAAGCATTACTCGCTGGCCTCTAACCTCATAAATCATGCTTTGAATTTGATCGACTGGAAATTGCATAATAAACCCCTTCATTAAAAATCAGGAGAGGCTATCAAGTTAAGGATAACTTAAGCCATTATTTAATGGGAGCTACTCATAAATATTTCATTTATGAAAATAAACTTTTTCATTTTTCCCCCAGTAGAAATGCAGCTAAATCATTAAAAAACTCATTCTGACTATCCCAAACCTGCTTAATTAAAACAGGGAGGTTTTCTTCATACCTAGCAAACTCTTCAACAGAAGTTAAAACCTCATTTGAGTCCTTTAAATATTTTGACACGATATTCAATGCTCTTTCTTTCTCATCCATTTATTTTTCTCTTTATTTCCGCAAGGGTAAACTTCTTATACTTAAGGTTTTCCATTATCCTGTTTAGGTCCCAAAGATCTACAGAGTCACCCATTTGAGATGCATTAAAAGTGCTTTGGTGAAAACAATAATTAGTAATAGCTACTAGGCTAAACTGCCTTCCATGCTGACTTTCGTAGAAACTTTTAGCTCCTCGTACTTCATCAATACAACTCGAATGGACACTTCGTTTAGTCTTCGTATGCTTGGCCTGAACTAGGATGTTATCTGTTTTCCCAAAACATATTACATCAGCACCTCAGTCTCCAGACTGACCTACAACTTTACTTTCATATCCCAAATGATCAAATAAACAAGCAACAAAACCTTCAAACATTTTATCATCAATATTTTCGAGATCAGTTACTCCTATATGTATTTTCTCATCTTCGACATTATTAGTTTTAGTACTCGAAAATTCATCAACTCCAATTTCCTGGACAACCATAGTAAAGTCATCCATCACATCTCGTTTTCTGGCCAAAATATTAAGACTCAAGGTCTGGCTTTTTTAAAAACTATTCTAATGGTTCGAGTAGCTTGACAAAGGGTGCCCCACTGTTACAAGTAGCTGAACCACAATGTTTACACAAAATCGGCTCTAACAAGCTGATTATACAGTGTAAGCCTTGGGTTTTACGAAAGTTTTATGAGTGTAAATGGTTTAAAGAGAAGCTTGATCTCTCGAAGTTGGCAAAAAAAAGATGGATTGAAGGTTACTCAAACCAAAAACTAGGAGAATTTTTTGACCTATCACCAATTACAATAGGTCAGCATTTAAGACGCTTAAAAAACTCTAATTTACTTGATGAATTAGAATCAACAGAGAATGAAGATTTTCAAATTAGAGAAAAGTGGAATTCTTAAAGGGGTACAAAATGAATCGAATTTTATCATCTATTTATGATCTTATAACTATCGCCATTGTCGGCGGTGGAATTTTAGTATTTGCTGCTGAAATTAAACTTGCAGCAGCAAAAAAAGCACAAGAAGGTAGTACAAAACTTACTGGATTCACTCAAAGTTTAACTGGAACAACTCTTAATCTAAGTGAAGAAAGAGTTTACGGAAAACCTCAACTAAAGGGCAAACTATAAGAAACTACAACAATAGCGAAGATAAAAACGATAAGAGAGAAGTTTTTGCTTATCTAAGGGTAAGTACTCAAGATCAAGGCGTGGATAGCCAAAGTAATGCTATTCACCAGTATTGTAGACAAAATGGTATTGAAAAATATAAGATTTTTAAAGATGAAGGTATCTCAGGGGCAAAGGCAAGCCGCCCGGCCCTTGATGATATGCTAGAGCAAATTAAGGATGGTAAAGCAAAGCATCTGATTGTATTTTCTTTTTCAAGGTTTTCCAGATCATGCAGCCATTTACTTAAGAGTTTAGAGTTCTTAGAAGAACATAAATGTCGATTCACTAGCGTTAGTGAACAGATTGAAACTTCCACTATAATGGGTAAAACCCTGCTCGCTGTTTTGGGCGCCCTTGGAGAAATGGAGCGTTCATTGATTGTCGAACGTGTAAAGGCCGGACTAGAAAGGGCTAAGGCTGAAGGAAAACACATAGGCCGTAAAAAAACTAGACCATCAGAAATGATAAGAAAAGTCCTTATTCGTGGTGTGACTTACAGAGAGGCAGCCCACATTTGCAATACCTCACAGGGTTCTATTTCACTAGAAGCTAAGGAAATGAGGAAAGAATTTAGAGCTGACCAACTACCAAAATATTTAACGATAGATGATATTCGAGGCAGTTCCTTCTTTGAAAAGGAATCTAAAAAGAGTTTTGATAAAGTAGCCGAAAATCTCATTAACAACCAATTACCGCCGGATTTGCCACCACTTCCAGTTTTAAAAGAGCCTGTGGCCGAGATGCAACCAACATACGGGCAAGCGGCATATGTTGAACGAAAAACCATCTTTATAATACAAAAAACGGGCCTGCTGGCCCGTTTTGTATGTTAGCGTAATTTAATACTTATTTTGCGCTAGAACCTAGTGGTTCTTACTGAATATATCCCAACAAAAAGTCAGTTATTTCTGTTCTCTCCTTATGCTGCTTATCTAATTCGATTAATGATTCTCTAACTGCTGCACCTGATTCAACTAGGACTTTAACCAATTCAAAGTTATTGTCTAGCACGGCTAGTTTAAGAGGTGTTTCTCCAAGTGTAGTGTTTGTATAAGAATATTCATACTTTCTAGTATACTTTCGATCTAGTATTATAGTTGCGTTTATGTTCGCACCTTTTTCCAGTAATAATCTGACAACTGCCGGCTGATTGTTAATAATAGCGAAGTGTAAAGGCATCATTTTGGCCAAAGCTCTTCCTTCACATAAGCTATTTGGATTTGCCCCCTCTGCTAAAATATAGTTTAAAACTTCTGTGTTTCCTGTTTCAACTGCTGTTGAGAAAATTGAGTTGTTCGAACAGAACTCATCAATATGATATTCTCCAGTATGAATAACGACTCTATTTGTAGGATATGTTGCTTGGTAATTATAATTTGTAAGCAACTCCATCACGCTTGTCGAGTCATCTTTCATCGCAAAATTGATTAAAGTTTTTGTTATTTCAGCCCCACTTTCCAGAAGTATATTTTTTATTTCTTCGTTATTAACTTTAACTGCTTCGGTTAAAGGTAGAAAATGAGCTCTTTCGTCCTCGTTGTAAAATTCATTTATATTTGCACCTAAGTCTATTAGGCTAACAACTTTATCAATATTTTCATCACGAATAGCCTTGATAAGTCCCATATTACAAGCCATTTGATTTCTGCAATCCCAATATCTATCTTTTAGATTCAAAATCCCTGTTCTGGCCTCTGCATGGAGTGCGGATAAGATTAATAAAAATATAAAAGTTACTCTCATATTACTCCTTACTCATAAACTAAATGATTAATAACCAAATCTTTTTTCTATTCTCCCAATATTTATGATCAGAAGAAACAAGCATGGTATATATTATAGGGGTGTTAGAATCCTGACAGTACAAATAGAACCCCGTATTGATTCATAAATAATGACACCCAAATTGGCGAGAAGGGCCCGTTTTGCCAAATTAAGATATATCCAGATAATTAAAGTGCGAACAACAATTACAAGGAGTTATCTATGCAAAACGAGCTTAATGAGTACTATATCAATTTATTAAAGGATAAGTACAGAGTAGCAACTAAGAAGAAAAAATCGGAGTACTTGGATGAGGCCATGGCCTTCACAAAACTTTCCAGAAAGACAATTATCAAGAGATTAAATCAAAAATATAAAAAAGATCAAAATCGCTCAGGTCGAGGAAGACCTCGTAAGTTTGATGAGCTAATACCTCACTTGAGGATGCTTAAGAGCCTTATGGGTGGTATATCCGAGAAAAGAATTAAGGCTGCAATTCCAATCTGGCTTCCTTTTTATCGTGAGCATTTTGACCTCATGAATCATGTTCTTCTGAATGCTCCGCCATCTCAGCCGCAAGCTCTCGACAAAACTGAGCGATTCTTTTTTTAATGTATGGTAGCTTATTCTTCTTCATAGGAAACATAATCATTGTTTGATCTATCTACTCATAACTTAAGTCCTCCAAAGCTCTTAAAGCATTTTTTAGTGCTTGTTTTTGAAGAAAATGATTTTTGAACTGACTTAAGTAGACTTTGTTTAGAGAGGTTACCCACCATCGACCGAGTACATCCATTAAAGACTATACTGCCTTTACAGAAGCTCTAATGGCAGTCTGGAAAGAAACCACCAAGAAGGATTCAGAGTTTAAAAATAAGCTTATTAAAAAGCTAATAGCAAAGATTGAAATAAGCGAAAAAGGGGCTATAATTCTATATGTCTGTCAGTAGGGCTTGAGTGCAGTGCGCTCCACCATTAAGGGAGAAGAATCTAATTTATTATCATGTGGGGCGGAATCAAATAAAAAAGGAATCCTGAAAATGTTGGTTCGAGGACTTGTAATTTTGGTGCACGGAGAGGGACTTGAACCCTCACAGGCTTACGCCCACTACGCCCTCAACGTAGCGTGTCTACCATTCCACCACCCGTGCATATATGGAAGCCAATATCTTAAACATAGAAATTGAAATAGTAAATAAGAATTTTTTGACAAAAAAAAAAGGGCCCTAATAGGACCCTTTAATCTTAATTATTGTGTTTGTTTACTTAGATATTAATTGTGGCAGAGATACCTACATTTGTTTTATCATCTCTCATATCTTTTACAACAAATTGCATATTTGGATATAAATAAATATCACGTGTTACAGAAATCCCAACACCAACTGATTGAGTAATGATTCTTTGAGAAAAATCATCTCGCTCAGCATAAGAATTGTCATAAATATTTGATCTGACAATTGTTCTTAATGTAAATGTATCACTAAGAGAGTATTCCATCTGAGGTAAGAAACCAATAGTCATATCTGTTTCACCATCAACATTATTATTTTCATCAATTCCTGTATTAAGGATATATTTTTTAACGTACATATAAGCCCCAACAGAAAAACGTGATCCACCAAAATTATACATGGTATTTAAATCAACACCTGTTGACCAATCATACCCTCGATCGTTATAACTAGAGTCAGTAATCTTAGTAACATCGGCCAAAAACATGGATTGAACACCCATAAATTTATTAACATGAGTATAAACGACATAAGGGTCAGCTACATCAATTTTCCCTTTATTATTATCAAAAGCGGCTTCTGCATTTTCATCATTTGTATCAATTGAATCATTAAAAGGAGCAATCGTTGAAAGACCTGTTCCAATACTCACTCTGTTGAGTTTATTAAGTCTATAGGTACCACTAATACTACCTGCAAGACCTGCGACAGCAACGTTATCTCCAGCGGCCCCAATATTTGGTCTATCAGCTGCAAGAGGCTTTTGTACTGAACCACCACTATAAGAAAAACTTGAACTCATAGAGATATTAGAAAGAGAACCACTATTTGCACGCATCCTTTGATTCGTGATAAGCTCATCAGCTTTATCCGCTTTCTTATTTTGATTTTTCTTAACCTTTGTTGTTGATGTCGAAGTCGCCGAATTAGTATCAGCAAAAGCATGAGCACCTAACAAAACTAAGCCGATTGCAACAGATTTTTTTAACATACATATCTCCTTTAGAAACTTTCTGTGTATTTAAAAAAGTTATGCAGCTAATAAAACACACATAGCGATCTGTGTCAGTACTGATATACTCATTTTGTAAATAATACAGACTCAAGTGTGCATATAGAAAATCTTACTTTGTAACTACTTAAAATTTCTATAAAGATTCATTACTTAGTTTGAGCTTTCGCTATCATCAATTTAATAAGTCAGCTCAAAAATCTTTTGCGCAATATCCACTGAAGTAGGCTTAAAATTTTGTTTTCCCCAAGAATAACGTAAAATCTCATTGCCGTAAGACTTATCAATTCCACAACGAGTTAATATCTTTTTAAGGCCAGAGACGATCAATATTTTTTTAGGATGAATGAAGAGTTTTTTATAATCAATAGGTGTATCAGCTTTGACATGCTTTCCTGAAGCCACAGAGTACATTAAAGCAATATAATTTGCTGTCTCGTTCAAAGAACTGCAGCCAAAACTATCTTGGGATATTCCCATAGAATAGGCTTTTAAGCTTATAAAACAGCTAATAATTAGCATAAATTTAGACATGGTTTCACTCCTCTAGTTAAATCTCACTAAGTAGAATAGAGAGGCCCTAAAAGTAAAGATCAAATTAACTCGCAGTAATATTTACTCTCTACGACTCTTAATTCTGTAGTTATTCCTAAGATATATAGAAATTTCAAACAACTTACATCGCGTCAAGACAAATGCTACCAAAAGGGAATTAAACAACTTTAGGATTTATATCATGACAAAAAAATACTTTTTATTCTTACCCTTTTAAGTCTTCAAACAGCTTATAGCGCCTTACTCATTCCGAATGATTACGAGCAAACTCACAAGTTTTTCAAAATTGTTAAAGAAGTAAGAGCAAATAAAACGATCTATAAATTTCACGAATGCTCTGGAANTCAAAAGCAAGCCCAATGTGATCAAATTTTTGATCCTTATGGTTATTCTAAGACAGAACTTAATGGCCTAGAAAGAGCAGAAACACTTAAAGGAACAGGTCTTCTTGCTGCAGAAATTATCACGGAAGGTATTCTGTGGAAACGATTAATGAAATTCACCCTTGGAGCTGCAACAAAAGTGGCCAGAAAGTTTACTGGATGGCATGAAGGTGTGGCCAATGGAACAGTTGCTTTAGTAGCAACAGCTCCAGCGAATGCTTCTGCAACTGTTGTTATCCTAGATAAAACCAATGATCTTATAACTGCAATCGACCCCTTTGATAAATTCAAAAAATAGGAACTAATAGATACCGATGAATTTTCAGATAAAAAGGCCATTGTCCCACTTAACTACTCTGCTCATCAAGCCTATCTCGTTCTGGCAGAATTACTGGCAAGAGTTAATTAGCTCACCATATTCACAGCGACATTTTTCATAGACTTTAAAATAAAGTCGTCTTGATCAGGTACTCGATCTTCTACATATCGAACTATTTTCATCAGATCGACTGAGCCTTCTCGCTCAAGCTCTATAAGATATTGCTGACTAAAAAGACTCACCGTTTGAAAAATAAAAGACATCTTACTACTGGAACTCATAATTTTGGGAAAGCCAATTCCGCGCTTATCCCCATGCTGTTCCTTAACAATCTTTAACACATCTGAGTCAATTAAAGGATTTTCTGCCAGTAAATTCATTGCTAAAAGAGCGTGCCTTTCAACTCTTTTTCTAGCATTAAGATCAAAGAGATCTAAATCTTCTTGAGAACACACACGTAATTCTTGTTCTGACTTTAAAAATAAATTTTGAAACTGTGAAGCCGCACAAAGTTTAAGACGATTTGCCTTTGAGTCAAAATTAATTTCTTGTAAGATATAACAACAAACTAATGAGGTCATAGAGATGTGTTTAAAATAAAAACTAGACTCTTTTGCAATCAACTCTCTAAATGACTGACGACCCTTAGGAGAAGTTAAAACGGTTTGAATAACATTATAAGCTTCTCTACTTTTATTGAGAACCTCATCTGAAATTTTAAGCCCTGAATCATTTAAAACTTCTAAAGCAAACTGAGTCGTTCTTTCAAAAGCCTTTTCAGGATTATTAATAACATCTAAGTCGGATTGAACCCGTAAAGCATTTTTTAAAATTTCCATTTTTTTATTAATTTTATTAACCGAAGCATAAACATTATCAACTTTTTTATGACAAAACTTTTTTACATCATCCTTATCAATCTCATCATTCTCACGAAATAAATGTACATAAGAGTCTTGCTGAGATTTTTTTACTTTTAAATAACAATCAAAAGGATAACTTTTAAAATGCAATAAAGACTCAAGTGGAAAGGAAATATAATTGGCCGTACCCTTTTGTTTTAATTGTAAAAAATTATACATATCAATCAAAATTTTAGATAAAGGGACTAATTCATTATAATATTTTGCGAAATCTTGCCCTTTAAAAGCTTTGTTTGTCCCAAAAATTCCGGCCTTATTTCTATTAATATAGGGAATAAGCGCATCAGATAGATTTTTAATTTCCATATCTTTTAAAACGCGATGACCGACAAAAATTAAGTCAAAATCAATATCTTTTCCCAAAATGGCCACACTTTCCGAAAGACTTTTGGCCAAAGTACATTGAACTGAGTGTTCTCCATTATTTAAAAAAATACTTGAAAGCTCGTATAGATCCGTTTGAGAAGTTATAAAAAGAACATTTTTGTGCATTCTAGCTCTACCTTGATGAAAACATTTTAAATTATAACATGCTGTAAAGAGTAGACGTCTTAACTAGTCAAAAATTTCCTTCTAACCATCTGTAATTATATAAAAAAAATAGAAAATTAAGGTTTTCTTCACTTTTTACTATACTTAATTAATGCAATGCAGTACAATCTCATTACAAAGAAAAATATTTCTTTTTGTCACTCCGCTTTTTGGCCAAAGAGACATCAAATACTCTTTGGCCATTTTAATTTTCTTGACTATACTCTTGATCCAACCTACCCTTCACCAGTTAAATTTGGAGTAATCAATGACAAAAACTGTATCAGATATTTTTAATCCAGACCGTTGGCAAGAAATTAATGAATTTAATTTTGAAGACATTACTTATCATAGGGCAATTGATCAAGGTACAGTAAGAATCGCTTTTAATCGCCCAGAGTGCAGAAATGCTTTTCGCCCTAAAACAGCAGATGAACTTTTAAGAAAGAAGACAACTAAGGCAGTAAGTTCTAAGTATAAGGCACAAAAAGCAAGTGGATATAGTGCTAATGAGAGAAGGAAATTACAACGTGCTGGTGATAGATTACTGAGAGATATTGCAAAGAAAAAAGAGAAACCAGCAGCA
>PAKC01000032.1 GCA_002706205.1 Halobacteriovoraceae bacterium | reverse complement strand
CTTTAACACCTAAGTCAACAAAAGCACCAAAGTTAGTTATATTGTTGACTACACCAGTATACCATTCACCAAGTTTTAAGTCATTGATTGTTCGAATATCTTTGCGAAATTCAATTGATTTAAACTCAGAACGGGGATCTTGCTTAGGGGCAATTAGCGATTTTACAATATCTTTAAAGGTCATTTCTCCGATTTTTTGTTCTAAGGCTTTGTCATTTGCCAATTGATCAATAAGTTCTTTATCAACAGTAAGCTCTTTGAGACTATGTCCGTTGTCTTGACACCATTTTTCTAGGATTTCATATCTTTCCGGGTGAATAAAAGTTCCATCCAGGGGGTTTTTTCCATTATAAATTCTTAAAAAGCCGGCAGATTGCTCAAAGACTTTATTGGAAAAACGAGAAACATTTAACAAGTCACTTCTGGCCGCAAATGCACCATTTTTTTGTCTATACTTTACAATATTATTGGCCACAGTAGGCCCAATACCAGAAATATAAGATAAAAGAGGGGCGGAAGCTGTATTAAGGTCAACTCCAACGAAATTTACGCAGTTTTCTACTACTCCTCCAAGAGACTTTTTAAGTTTGACTTGATTTACGTCATGTTGATATTGCCCAACTCCAATTGACTTAGGATCAATTTTTACAAGCTCTGCTAAGGGATCTTGAAATCTTCTTGCAATACTTATAGCACCTCGAACAGTCACATCTTTATCAGGAAACTCTTTTCTTGCCACATCGCTTGCTGAATAGATCGAAGCACCAGCCTCACTAATTAAGGTTGCTTTTACTTCACCAGATTTCACTTCTTCAAGATTGTCTTCAACAAATTCAAGAGTTTCACGACCGTTGGTTCCATTTCCGATAGCGATGTATTTTATTTTAAAGGCTTCGACAAGTTTTTCTAAGATAAGCTTTGAGCCTTGGGTATCAAATTTAGGAGCAAAAGGATAAATAACATGATCTCCAATAAATTTCCCTGTTTCATCAATAACAACAATTTTACATCCAGTTCTAACTCCTGGATCAATACCTAGAACAGCTTTAGTTCCTAAATAGGGTTGAAGAAGAAGGTTTTTTAAGTTGACTCCAAAAACATCGATGGCAGCACTATCTGAAGACTTTTTGAGTTCTGTTTTCATTTCAAGGTCTAGACTTGTAGATAAAGATGTATCATAAGCTTTTTTAGCGAGCTTTTTTAATAACTCATAATTACCTAACTCTTGGGCATTGGGAAAATGATTGGCTTCGATTGTCTCGACACCAAAGTCTCCCTCTAAAACAATCTCTATCTTTAAAACCTTTAAGTTCATTCCACGTCGCATGGCCATAAACCGGTGAGAATTTTTAGGGTGAGAAAGTGCGCTAATATTTTCTTCGAATTCAAAAAAATCTTTAAATTTTTGGTAATCTTTTACTTCTTGAGCATCTTTTCTTTTGGTAGACTTTATTTTTGCTGAACGCCAAAACTCTTTTCTTAAAGTTTCTTTCGTGTCTGGGTTATGTACAAATTGTTCTACTAATATGTCACATGCGCCATTTAGGGCTTCTTGGATATCTTTAACTTTTCCTTGGGAATCATCGACAAAACGTTTCTTATAGTCTGCAATATGCTTTTCAAAACTACTTTTTGAAGTGAGAAGTTCTTGGGCCAATGGGGCCAGGCCTTTTTCTGTGGCCAATGTGGCTTTGGTTTTTTTCTTCGATTTATAAGGAGCATAAATATCTTCAAGTTGATTTAGAGTTTGACATGCTTTTATTTTTTCTTCTAATTGAGGAGTCAGCTTTTCCATTTTTTTGATGGTTTCAAGTATATAGCTTCGTCGTTTTTCTATCTCTATATATTCTTCATAGAACTCTTGAATTTGTCGGACTTGGACTTCATCTAAGTTTCCAGTAGCTTCTTTTCTATATCTTGAGATAAATGGAATTGTACATTCTTCTAGGAAAAGAAGGTTACAACAAGAAATAACTTGATTAGGATTAAGAGAGGTTTTTGTAACAGCATAAGCAACAGCTTTGTTATCAAGAGTTTTAGACATAGACAATTTCCCCTTATTTGGATAAAAAACGAATTAAAACGATAAAATAGAAGATAAAATCTTGCAATAAATTTAAGTCTTTATCTTAAAAAATAATAATAAAATGAATAAAAACCGTAAAGAAAAAATATTGACTATTGGAGATGGTATAGCTTCTTGGTGTTTGCATGAAGAACTTAGTAAAAACCCAATGTTAGAGGTCACAAATATAGCTAAGAATGATCTTTTTATACCCTGTTCTTTAAATACGACTTCAATTAATTGTCTACGTGGGGTGGAGAAAGGGGTTTCACCTTTAGGAGATAGAATCGTAGATTCATTTAAGACTTTTGAACACTTTTTTGATCAACAAAATCCACAAGGAGTTTACCAAGGTTGTGAGTACCAGATGTGGAAAGAAGATAATTTACAAAAATGGCAAAAAAGGTATTCAGGTTATAATAAAATTAATGACAACCCATTTTTATCTTCTTTAGTTAAAGATTATAAGTTTTATTTTAGCAATAATGCTTATTTTATTGACCCTTTAAAGCTTAAACAATGGTTCCGCTCAAGACATGAAAATTTAATTCATTTCAAAGAGGGAATTGTTCTTAAAGTAGATAATTCAAATTTTGTTAAGACAAGCTGTGGTGACTTTCAATTTGATAGGATCATCTTTTGTACTTCAAGACATACTCGCCATTTACTTTCTGATGATGTTGATCAAAACTTTTTATATTACTTGGATCATTCTAAAGATGTTGCGGGCAGTTACTTGGAGATCAACATTCCAGAACAAAGTTTTGACTTTAAAGAAAGTTTTAATCTTGTTTTTGATCAATTTCACTGCATTTACCGTAAAGAACAGTCTGTTCTTCAAATAGGTTCTACAACTCTTAATCGTTGTGCACTGGAATTAGCTCATGAAAAACAGTTACTTCATATTTATGACTATATACAAAAGTCAAGTTTTATTGAATTACCGTTATTTGCGAGATTTCAACAAAAAACAGGCATAAGGCATAAAGGTTTCAAACGCCTACCTTTTTGGGGACAAATTTCAGCAAATAAATTTGCGATATGTGGGCTTTACAAAAATGCTTTTAGTTTTGCTTTTTTAGCCGCAAAAGAGATATCGCGAAGTTTTGATTGATTTATGGGGAACAGATCATCGATCAAATTGAGTTTTCTCTATCTTTTCTTAACTTCTATTTAAGTTATTGAAATAGTTTGTATTAATTACAAGATGCAAAATAGAACTTTGCTAGTTGGAGTAAAACAGCTAGATATGGGAAAATTAGTGAACTTATTTAGGAGAAAATTCATGGGGATATATGGTATTAGAAAGGCAATTGGCATTTGCTTGTTGTTATTTGGAGCCAGTTTAAGTGCTGAAACTCTAAATTTAGAGCAGATGAGATCAATTGTTTTAGATCAAAATACGGATGTAAAAACTCAGTATGAGAAATATTATCAAGCTCAAAGAAATGTTTCAGTAAAATACGGTGAATTTTTACCAAACTTAGACTTTTATGTTCTGTATGCTCCAACTACGGCAGCGATTTTACAATCGGTTATCCCAACTCCTTCTGATTGGTTTGTTTATCAAGCAAGTAAAGAATTGCAGATTGCTGAAAGATATACGGGGCAAACCTTGCGTTTAAATATGCTTGAAGGTTTAACGAATACATATGTTAATATTCTCGGCCAAAAGAAGATTCTACGCTCTTTAAAAGAACAACGACTTCTTTATGTTGAAAACTATGAAGATGCCCGAGCGAATGAAGAATTAGGTTTTGGAAATCCAACGAGAACATTTCAAACTAAAAGAAGGCTCTTAGAGCATGATCAACAGATTTTTTTATTGGAATCTTTGATTGCAGCTCAAAAAGAGTCGTTGCTCATAGCTCTGAATATGACACCTAATGGAGAGTTAAACTTAGAAGAATTAGATGAAGATGAACTTTTATTGCCAGAGACGCCTTACGAGGCAGCTCAGTTGGCCTTGAGTCGTTCCACAGAGCTTGTTAGTAATCGTTTTATGCAAGAAGCTGCTCGTTATATGGTAAAGTCTCAAAGATATTCGTTTATAAGCTTTGAAGGGATTGGGTTTGACTATCCTGCACTTGTTTCAATTGAGCGTTCGAAACTTGCAGTTCTTCAGTTGCAGGCCGAGCAGCTTAGAGTTAAGATTGAGAACCAAGTCTATGCCGCATATAAAGAGTTAGAACTACTTGAAAAAAGAATTGAATTACAAGAAGAAAATCTTTGGTATGCACAGAAAATTCTTGCCGGCCAAAAAGAGTTATATGAAGGACGTCAAATTTCAAAAGAAGTTTTGGATGAAAGTAAAGTTGAGGTTAAAGTCGAGCAAAGGACTTTATTAACTTTAAATACGGAAAGACAAGTTTTAAAAAATAAGATTAAAAGATTAATAGGTTTAGAAGCGACTAGTCGCGAGCTACAAACTGACACTCAAGAGCAGTATGAGCTTCTTGCTCAGGTTGACGGGATGACCCTCAATCTTACTGTTAACTCTACAGGAGAGCTTGGAGCGCAAATTGTTAATGTTGTTTATACTGTGGAAGGGTTTAAGCGCCCATCATATAGAACAAATGAACAAACAAACTATTTAAGCTCTTATCAATACCGTTATAGTGGAACTTATAAAGTAAAGGCAGAGATTTTACTCCAAAATGGATTATCAGTTGTTAAAGAAACTGTGGTAGAGCTTTAAAGCGGAGAGAAAAATGAAAAAAATATCGGTTAGCTTTTTTGTTCTGGTTACTCTGTTAGGGCAAAGTTTAACAACAAATGCTCAGACACAATCGCCTTTTAATATTCGTCAAGAGGTGCAAGAGATTTTTAATCAAAGTGAAGGTGATCTTAGCCTTGAAGAGTTACAAGAATTGGCCATTGGAGAGGGTACTGATATTAAAGTAGCTTATCAAAGATTATATCAGGCTCAAAAAGATGTTGCAGTTGCTCGTGCACAATATTTCCCTTATGGAACAGGTCTTTTATTTAATTATAATGCTTACGCAGTTTGGAATACGTTGATTATCGTTGAACTTATAACGAGTCTTCCAACTAAGTTTTATAATGTAAGAAAGAATAAAAATTTAAGAACGGCTCAAGCTTATGGGCTAACAGCTTTAAAAGAAAATATAAAAAATGAAGTTGCTAAGTTCTACTATAACTTACTTAAACAGCAAAGTATGTTGAAGTTGGCAAAAATAGAGTACAAATTATTGCAAAAGTTATATGGGGTACAAAAAGAGCACGTTTTAATTGGGCTTATTAATGATTCAGAACTCTTAAAAACTAAACAAAGACTGAATTCATTAAAAGATGATATTTTTAAGTTCGAAAGTTATTTAGTACGCGAAAAAGAGGCTTTATATACACTAATTTCTCAAGGTTCACTTCATTTTGATCATTTTTCTTTAAAACCTATTCGACAAAAACTGACACATGATTCAGTTGAACTTTCTTTGGATATGATGTTAGAGTCGGCTATAGAAAATTCACCAGAGCTTGATGCAGCAGACTTTATGATCTCAGCAGCATTTAATGAAAAACGTTCGACTCAGTGGTCTTTGCTAAGTTTTTCTGGAATTGGTTTTGGTTATTGGGCAAGAGTTAATGTTTCTCAATCAAAATTAAATGAGATGTATTTTGCAAGGGAACGTGCAGAAGATACCATTGTTAATCAAGTTTATACAAGAGTATCTGAGTTTGAAAACTCAATCAATTATTTAAAAACAGAAGACGATATTCTGAGTGAAACGACACATTTTATGCAAACAAATTTTGAACTTTTTGAGTCTGAACTTATTAGTTTAGATAAGTTGTTGGAAGCACAAATATTGTATGTCAAAGATTATCGTGAATCAGTGATGGCCCATTATGATAGTTATATTAGCTATTCTAATTTAGAAAGAGCAGTTATGGGCCAACTCAATAACATATCTCAACCAAAGAATTATGTCGATTCACTTGCTATTGCAAGTGAAGATGATGCTCTTGATGGTGAGACTGGTGAGCTTCTTGCGTCCCAACGTAAGGACAGAAAATTAAGAGTATGGGTTGATACGAAACGGGCCGAAAGTATTGATAAAGTAGTTTATCAGTTTGATACAGAGACTTTGAAAGATATGACTTCTACATACAAACAAGGTCGTTTTGAGATTTTAATAAAACTACTAAAGGGTACAAAGTCACTTTCAGGCCAATATCAAATTTATTATACAAATGGAAAAACTGAAATAAGAAATTTTAAAATAAATTAAGGAGAATATAATGTTAACAATAAAAATAAATCAATGGATAAAGGCTTCTTTACTCTTTGTTTTACTAACACCTGTTTCTTTTGTTTTTGCACAAGATCAGAGTTGTGATGTTCCTGTATGTGATATTCAAGCACAAATGCTTCAACTAAGAAATGCTGATCATAATGCTCGAGGAATGTTTGGGATTAATTTAATGGAAAAGTATAAAGATTCTCAGGATGTGAATATTCTTAATAATCTTTATCGTGTAGGTAAGCAATTAAAAAGTTTAAATGAAGAACTTGGTGATGAAGGTTGGGTTAAAAGAGCTGCAACAGATTTAATTAACGCTGTTGTTTTAGGTCTAGCTAAGTACTCGCAAGTCAATGCTGATCAATTCACTAGTTTCTATAAACAACTTGAAGATCAAAATGCACGTTTTGCCATGGTTTCTCACTGGACTTCAGAGTTAGAAAATATAGAAAACGTTAAAACTTTGGAAGCTCTTATTGTTTTTGCGGATAATGCTTCTGAAGTTTCAGTAGCATTAGGTGACGATGATTGGGTGGCCAGAGCTGCAAATGAACTCGTTTCAGAAGCTACAATCAAGCTTATCGCTCTTGATCCTACTCATGAAGGTCTTTATGCTGTTCGTGTCTCAGAAACAAGTTTGAATAATGGAGCTTTTTCTTTTGATAGGGTTGCCGTTTTAGACTCCAGTTCAGAAGATAATTTAGTTGTTGTTTTTATTAATACGAAACTTCGTCACACAGTTTATAGCTATAGCCATACTACAATTAAAGGGAATACTGTTAAAGGGACTTTTCTTTCTAACGCTGACTTGGCAAATAGTTTTTCTTTCGAGCTAGATAGGTCTACTGGGGGGATTCAAGGAAGTATTACAACAACCAGTGAAGTAGTAGAGTTTAAGGGAGAGCAGATTTATTCTACTAATGAAGTCTTTCGTGGTGAAAGTCCACTTGAGTTAGAATATGATGATATTTTAGGTCAAATGCAGGGGAAAATGGCGGGCATTTCAGGGACACTTTCTGTGCGATCATTTCGTCCGGGAATTTACTCTGCTAGTTTTATTTCTGATTCGGGATCAATTGTTTTACACTTTCAAGGTAAGTTTTTTCCCCAGAATGGTGTTTTAAGCCTTACTTATGGAAACGAAGTTAAACTTACCCTTGCTTTAAGAGAAGTTAATGGAGAAATTGCATGGTATGGTTCTTCTTTTTCCACAACAACAGCAACAGTATCTGCTGCAAAATTTAGCTTTAATCAATAAAAAATAGAACATAATTATCTATTTATAATTGGCCCTAGCGTAAGCAGGGCCTTTTATTTACACAAGAAGCACCCTGTCAAATTTACAAGAGTGCTATGATTTTATGCACAATTAAGTATACTTAGGTGTTGGCATTTATGGAGATAAGATGAATATAGAGCAAAGTGGTTCTACTCAAGTAGCCGATATTGTTAAGAATTTTGACTATCAGCTCAGAGTTAGTGATGCAAAAGTTGTTGGGATTTTTTCGGATGCAGCAGGTGAAGGAAAAAGTTTTGCTTTAACTCAGCTCTTACCACATTTATGTGATGTTTATAAGAGAAAAACTTTAGTTGTCGATTTGACAAATAAGCCATGCGAAATTTTGGCCAAAGCTTTTGGTGTTGAGAGTAAAGCTAGGTCAGAGACTCAGAGTTTAGAAATTAGTACACGTTTTAAAAATATAAACTATGTCACAAACGATGAACTTCTTATTTTTTCAAAGAGTTCTTTGGACAATTATACTAAGATCAATCGTTTTATTAAAAAGTGTCGTGATGATTATGATCTTATTATTGTCAATACGAGTACACTTAAACGATCTAAAAATACGATTTTTCCAGAAGTTAGTTTAGATGCAGCTGTTCTTGTACGTTCTAAGCGATCGCTAGGAAAAAATGGTGTCATTCTCAAAGAAATTTTAGATAGAGATATAGACTTACTTGGAATTATTTATAATGAGGGCGTATAATGAGTACTGATAAAGTTTATGTAAAGGAGCTTGTAAGTCTTATTTTACGTTATAAGTTTAGCATCTTTGCCATTGTTATTATCTGTGTAGCACTAAGTATTCAAATGACAATGTTTATGGAAAAAAAATTTCAGGCAAGTTTTGAAATAAATATTTATTCTAAGTATTTTAAAAATCCGTTGATTTCAGAAATTATTCCAGGTGTCTATAATATTCCTGAGATGCGCTTTACCATCGATTCTATGGTTAAAGAAGCTATTAATGATGATTTTATAGATTCAATCGGAAGAGAGTTTTCGATTTATTCAGATCAAGAATTGTCTGAAAAGGAATTTGCAGCACAAAGACAATATTTACGTGACCGTTTTATTTCTTATTCTACAGGCGGGCAAAGCTATAAAATTACTTTTACTTATTCAGATCCCTTAGTTGCTAAAAAGGTAGCGCAAAAAACATTAGAGGTTGTCAAAGACCATTTTATTAATAGTCGTATTGAGACAATTGAGTTAGTTAAAAAAATTATGATTCGTCGTCTTAATGCCTTCAATGCATCCCAAAAAATCACGGGAAAGGGTGCAGATACAGCATTGGCCTCCAAGTCTTATGATGTATTACAAGCAGAGCTTACGAAAATTAATGCTGATATTGCAGCTTTATCTAAACACTTTAATGTTGGTCATCCAAAAATTGCAAAACTCTTAACTAGGAAAAAAACTATTACAAGATGGTTAGAAGAGTTTGAGGGAGCTGATCATGGCGAGTCAAGCTATGACTCGACTATGGCCCTTGGTAATACAAAGGTTGTTTCAGAAGCGTTAACGAGCAGTTTTTTTACAAAGTATCATGATTTTAATATTGCATTGGATATAGAGAAGAAATCTTTAGAAAGTTATATTGGTATTCTCCAACGTCCGCAGCTGCCGACTTATCCGACTTGGCCTAAGAAGAAACTTTTTGCCAGTATAGGACTTATTTTAGGATTTGTTCTTGCCTTTATTTATGTTTATTTAAGAGAAGTTTTTAGTTTAAATAATTATGAGCATTTAGAAAAAGAAGCAAGAGAACTCAATACTGTTGTTCTAGGCCATCTTCCAGAGGTGACTAATAAAGGCTTGGTCACTTCAAAGAAATCATCTACTCATTTTTCAAACAAACCAATTCAAAGATCTCAGCTCTTAGATGGTCCTATGCATTGAATAAATTATGGATGAGTTAAGATTACTGACATACAATACTCATCAAGTCTCTTTTGCACTTTTGATTCTTGGTTTCGTTTTGCTTTTGGTGAATGATATTAAAGAATTGAAAAACAAGGGAAGTCTTTTTTATCGTAGAAATATTATCTTTGTTTTAGTGGGAATCTTTTTAGGTTGTTTTGTTACTCTTTTTCAAGCTTGGGGTCCAGAGGGAATATTCTTTGTTCTTGAATTCTCGCTTTTAGTTATTTTATCAATAATAAGACCAAAATATGCGACAGCCTTTTTTGTATTCTTATTACTTTCAAGACCATGGGAAACTATTAATGATCAAATGATGCAATCAATGCCCCGTGAGATTTCTTATTTAGCGATTTTAAGTGTTTTTGCTCATAAAATTTTAAATAAGGATTTTTCTTTTCGTTTTAATCTAGGAACTTTTTTTGTTGCTATTTTTGCTTTTTGGATGTTTTTATCTGCTCTTTTTTCTTCTCACTCAACAACTGCAGTAACAGAATATTTTAATATCTTGTTTAAGGGAATTATCTTGTTTGTTCTTATTCAAAACTCTTTACAGGATAAAAATGACTTTATGCCAACAAAAATTGCTTTGGTTATTGGAATTTTGGAAAAGTGCTTTATCAGCTTTTATTCAACATTTTTTATCCACAACGAAGCTGAGCGGCTGGTAAGTGTAGGGATCCTTTCTAATTCGAATGATGTTGCTGCAATATTTGTTTTGGCAATTCCCTTTTTTATCTTTTTTATTTTAAAAACAAATCTCAAGCCGCTAAGCTGGATTATCGCTATCCTTGCCGTTTTAGGTATGGGGTATTTAATTTTTCAAGCTCAATCTAGAGGTGCTATTCTAGGTATGATTGCAGCTGTGGCTTCGTGGTTTGTTTATAAGATTCATTCAAAAAAACAAGTCTTATTATTAATTGGTGCAGGGGTGTGTGTGGCGTTAGTTCTTTTTACATTCATGTCTCGTTCTAGTTCCGATTTAGATGCTTCTCAGTCAAATCGAGTTGTTTTTATGAAAGCAGGAATAAATATGGGAGTGCGAAATCCGATATTAGGCGTCGGATACTGGGGCTTTCGAGATAATCTTTCATCTTATATCTTAGACGGGGATAGTGCCACTGAATCTAAAATGACAGCTCACTCTTCCTGGATTCTCCCTTTTGCTGAAGGTGGTTTTGTCGCTTTTATGAGTTATATACTTTTGTGGAGTTATGGTTTTTTCTGTGCATGGCAAATAAGAAAAAGTGAACCAGAGTATTTTATGAGCCTTGCCGGCTATGCTGTGACATGTACTTTTTTATCTCATACATATCTTTTATATCCATTTATACTTTTAGGGTTGGTTATTACACATTATCAAGCTTTAAAGCAAAATTTTATTTTGGGGAACGGCAATGAAGCTATGGCTTAAGTTTTGTTTATTATGTGTTTTTGTTATACTGTCAAATATCGCATTTTGGCAAAGAACCTATAGTTTACTGGAGGCCAGTAAGTGGATCAGTTTAATCGCTTATTTGGGCCTTTTTTTTATTTCTCTTATTTGTTTTTTTATTACCGCTTTTCATCCCAGTCGAGTTTTAAGGGCGCTTTTGGGAAGCTGTATTTTTTTGAGTACAGTTGTAGGTATGACGTATTATGGTGTTTCAAATCATTATATTAGTTTTTTAGACTTAGAACTTATGTGGATTTCCAAGGCAAATACATCTGATGCCATTCTTTTTTATTTAGATGAAATCTTTTTTTCTTTTCTTGTTGCTTGTCTCGGACTTGCCGGTATGCTCTTAGAAGTTCGAACGCGTTATCAATTGAATAAAACGATAATAAGTATCTTTCCTTTTTTACCTTTTATTTTATTGAGTGCAACTACTTTTGCCAAAAAAGGTTATGGAACAGAAGGAATGCCTCAGCAGTATAGTACAGCATCAACATTTTTGCTCTTTGGAGCCTATGAAATTTTTAGTCCTTCTTTAGTTTCTGAAAGAGAGCAATTAGATGTCTTTCCAGCAAAAAATAAAAAGTTTAATAAGATTCTCTATATTGTTGATGAAAGTATTCGGGCCGATTATCTTGATTTAAATTATTCCAGAAAATTAACTCCTTTTTTATCTACACAAGAAAAAAGAATTGCTAACTTTGGAGCGATAGCTTCAGGAAATAATTGTAGTGGATATGCGAATTTAATTTTACGAACTGGTGTTAGCCGAAAAAATTTGACGAAAATAGGAACTATTCCATTGATATNGGATTATGTTAAAAATGCAGGTATGAAAGCATATTATTATGATGCTCAACAAACTGATGGGCTTTTGCAAAATTTTATGAACAATGATGAGAAAAAGAAAATTGATCATTTTATCCAATTTGATGGTGTCTCTAAGAGTTTAGTGGATCATAAATTAGCACAAGACTTAAATACTAGATTAAAATCTAATGAGTCTGCTTTTATTTATGTCAATAAAAGGGGGGCCCATTTTCCTTATAATGAAAGTTACCCAAAGAAAGAGTCATTTTATTTGCCACAAATGAGGCCATTTGAGGAGTTGGGTGCAAGTAAAAAAAGATTAATAAACTCTTATAAAAATTCTATCAGATGGAATGTTGATGAGTTTTTTAAATTGCTCTTGCATGAGGTTGATCTTTCTGACACCTTAATTGTTTATACTTCAGATCACGGTCAAAACCTTATGGATCGAGGAGTTATGACTCATTGTAATACACAAACTCCCCATCCTTATGAAGGACTTGTTCCTTTTTTTGTTATGACGGATAATATAAAGCAGTTGAATCAGTTCAAGAGCTGGGCAAAGATAAGCTCAAATAAACTTAACCATTTTTATATATTTCCTTTATTAGTAGATTCTTTGGGATATGATGAAAATGTTTTAATGCAAATTAATGAAAATAAAGTATTTGTGCCGGATAATGCTTTAAAAGAGTTTAGTTTGGGGCCATTAATACCAAGGTTTGGTCGACCTATTATGTGGCAAAGCACACAACTATAGTGAGATTTGTCCTTTGATTAAGGCCATAATTAAACCTTTGATTTCATAGCTTAGGGCATCTAGAGCATAGAGATTCTCGCCACGAGGAAATAAATTTGTGCTAACTGTGCCTTGAAGAAGATGCTGAGTAGGTGCTGCATGAGCATTGAGTTTCTCTTTTTTAAATAAGGCAATGGCCCTAGGCATATGAAGAGCAGAGGTAACCAAAATAAATGGTGTTTGTTTAAGAATTTTTTTTAAATTTTGGGTGTGTTCCCATGTATTTGTAGATTTTTCTTCAACGATAATTTCTTTTGGATTTACACCTAAGTCTAAGGCCAACTCTTTCATCGCTACAGCTTCTGTCTTTTGCGCATGTCCTTTACCTGTCACGATAATTTTCGCCTTTGGATAATATTTATTTTTAAGTCTTATTCCCTCTACAAGCCGTATAAGTGTTTGTTCTGTCAGTTCAGATGTAAGCGGAAGATTTTTTGTTGGTGTATGGCCACCTGCTAAAATGACAATATATTTAATTTTGCCAGGCCCTTGATAAGGCGAATGAGAATATAGGCGTTCATATTTGAATAAAAGACTGTCAGCAATTGGGTTTATGGTAAATAATATGAATATTCCAATGACTAAGAGGTAAATATGCTTAAATTGTTTTGTTTTGTTTTTATAGAGATAATATCCTCCAGTAAAGAATAAAACAGTTATAAAAAATGTTGGTGATATCATCGGGGATAGAAAAGACTTAAGAGTTGAATACATATAACCTGATATAAACGTTGAAGGAGGTATGGAGAAGTTATTAGGTAATATTTTTAGGCTAAATTTACTTAGATGCGAGTTTTGGTTAAATTAGCTCTATGCTTAACATCTTAAAAACGTTGGTTTTAACTCTTTATTTAATTGGTCTTTTTGGTACATCTGCTGGCTTTGCACAAACTTGGAATAGGGCCAATAATCCATGGAATCTTGCTAAATACTTAACTACTTACTTTGATAGACTTCCTTTATCCGCACAGATAGAGAATCAAAAACTTGCTTGGCCAGCTAATCATTGGGCACATTTTGAAGGGGGCATTACTTATCGTTGGACTGCTGCCAATTCTGAAATGTTTAATTATTCATCACCAAATTTAGCAAAATTAAAAATGATGACTCAAGAACAACGAGATAGACTATCTCCAGCTGAGAAATACTCTATATTAATTCGTGACTATAATTATACTTTGGTCAAGAAAATTTGGAATAATATATCCGAGGATGATCCAAATTGGAATGGAATATGTCATGGGGTTGCACCTGCTTCGGTTCATTATGAAGAGCCGCAAACAGTAAAATATACAAACCCAGATGGAGTTACACTTACTTTTTATTCTAGTGATATAAAAGGATTACTCTCTTATTATTATGCAGAAGTTCTAAGACCGAATGCAAGATTTATTGGGCTTAGATGCGAAAGTAATGATTTTGAATTCGATGTTAATAAAAGATGTGGTGATGTTCACCCTGCATCATTTCATATCTTATTGACCAATTTTATTGGACTTCGTAGAAAACCTTTAATTGCAGATATTGATCAATTTACAGAGGTTTGGAATCATGTCATTGTAAGTTATGAATCTTATATCGTTGACGAATATCCTATAAGTGAAAACTCAGCACCCCATACTCAAAAAAGAATTCGAGTCCAAACATCAGTGAGATATGCTTCTGCAATAACGAGACAAAAAATGCCTGTTATCGGAACTGAACAGGCCTATTATTTGGATCGTTCTTATGATTATTATCTTGATTTGGATAGGCAAGGGCGTATTGTGGGAGGTGAATGGATTAGTCAATTAAGACCTGATTTTGTGTGGGATCAGCCTAAAGGATCTCTTTATGGAAGTTGGTATCATTTACTTAAAGTTTATAAACCTATAAAATGACTTACTTATTTATTTTCTATTTGTTTTTATTTCTTATCTTTTACGTCTATATAGGCTATTTTATTCTGATTTTAGTTCTAGGCTTTTTTTATAATCGAAAAGTTAAAAAAGAAAAAAATTATCCAAATATTTGTTTTATGATTGCTGCATATAATGAAGAAAAAACGATTGAGGAGAAATTAAAAAATACCTTGTGCCTAGACTATCCCAAAGATAAATTGAAAATTGTAGTTGTTAGTGATGCTTCGAGTGACCAAACAGACCTGATCGTTAAAAAATATTTTTCTGATAATGTTCAGCTCATTCGTATTGAGGGGCGTGTAGGAAAAACACAGGCCAGAAATGAGGCTGTGAAAATGGTTGATGAGGAAATTATTGTTTTTTCTGATGCGACTACAATTTATCATAAGAATGCTTTAACCTATTTAGTTCAAAATTTCTCTGATCCAGAAGTAGGGATGGTCACAGGTCATTTAATTTACACTGAAGATGCCAACTCTTCTATGAGTGTTGGACAGAGTGCTTTTTGGCAATATGAAAGTTTGATTAAAAAGGCTCAGACTAAACTTGGAACATTAACGGGCTCTGTAGGTTGTATAACTGCTTTTAGAAGAAAACTTTATACTGAGCTTCCTGCTCATATAATAGAAGACTTTACTGGACCCTTATGTATAATACAAAAAGGTTATCGAGTTGTTTATGAAGATAAAGCATTATGCTTTGAAAAGCCGACCAAACGTTCACGTAATGAGTTTTCAATGCGAGTAAGAGTTATTAGAGGAGGGATGACTGGTTTGTTTTTTGCTCGAGAAGTTTTAAATCCACTTCAGTATCCTATGGTATCATTCCAGCTTATATCACATAAAATTTTAAGATGGCTTTCGCCCTTAATATTCGCGTTCGTGTTTATTTTTTCGAATTTTTTGTATCTCATTCAAGTTGAATCACTATTAGTCTCACTTTGTGTATGGTTAGAATATACGTTTTTGTTCTTGGTGTTTTTAGGCTTTTTATGCGAGAAAAAATCTATAAAAATAAATGGAATTTCTTTTTTTTATTATTTTTTTGTTTTGAACTTAGCAGCAAGCAAAGCAATGATTGATCAGCTCTATAAGACATTGCCCGCCAATTGGGAGACTGACCGATGAGTAAAAGGAAAATATTATGGGTTGTTCCTAAATGGACATTTCCAGTAGATGATGGTGCTAGAGTTGCAACAGATAGACTTATTAGAAACTTTTCAAATGAAAAGTTTTCTATTGATGTTCTATGTCTTGATAGAGTCTTTAATGACTTTTCTAAGGAGGAAATGTTAAAGCGGTGGCCAGTTAAGAATGTCTTTTGGGTTCAAAGAAAATTTCCTTTACAAAAAAGAGCTAAACTCATTTTCTATATTTTAAAGTTTCTCCGTCATCCCTTTAAACCACTCACTTTTAGCACATTCTTTGACAAAAAATTAAAAAATGAAATAGAGAAAAAGTTAAATATAAGCTCTTATAAATATGTTTTTTTTGATGGTCTCCATTTAGCGGCTTGCTTTGATTATAGCAAGACTCAGTCAAAGGTTAAATATATTTACAGAGCGCATAATATAGAAGCTGACTTATGGTTTCGTTCTAGTGAAATTGCTAAAAATGTATTTATGAAACTCTTTTACCTTTTTCAAGCAAAGCTGGTAGAGAAATTTGAAAAAAATGTCATCTGTCATGTCACTGGTGTTTTTTGTATTTCAGATACAGACAAAGTTTTTATTCAAAAACAATATAAAGTAAAAAATATCGAGTTTGTACCCTTAGGGCTTAATTTTACAGAAGAAACAAAGTTTTCTGATCAATTAACAACAAAGTTTCTGTTTATTGGTAAATTAGATTGGCCACCAAATAAAGATGGACTTATGTGGTTTCTAGACAATGTATGGAATCAATTAATACAATTAAGAGATGATATACAGTTAGTTATTGTAGGGGGAGGAGATTCAGCTTGGCTAAAAAATAAACTTCCAATAAAAGGAGTAGATTTTCGAGGACGTGTTGAAGAAGTCCAATCTGTTTATGATGAAATAGATTTTGCTTTAATACCTATTTTCTACGGCTCTGGTACTCGTATTAAAGTGTTAGAGGCGGTTTCAAAACAAAAGCCAATTATTTCTACTGAAATGGGTGTTATGGGCTCAAATCTGCTTTCAGATCATTTTTTAAGTGCACAAACGCAAAATGAATGGATCGACTGTTTAGCAAAGGCCCAACTTAATCAAGAAATGATCAACATGGCACAGAAGGCCCATGCTTATTTAGAAAAAGATTTTGATGAAAAAAGGGTTTCACAGAAATTAGAAGACTTCTTATTAAGTTTTTAGTTTTTGTATATATTAATGAGTTTTTCTGCCCATATATCTAGAGAATATTTCGCTTGTATCTCTTTTGAAAAATCTCGAGCTTGTTTTTTGTAGAATTCACGATCTTTTAAAAAGTCATTGAGTGCCTTATTTAAGGCCGTACTATTGTTTTTTTCAAATAAAACCCCCTTTTTTTGCATAAACTTTGGAATACCTCCAACTTTTGAAGCTATTATGGGAAGTCCACATGCAGTTGCTTCTATCAAAACCATTGGAAGCCCTTCTCTGAGTGAGGGGATAATTAAGGCATCGGCTTGTTTTATGTATGCTGTGATATCCTCCGCAAATCCCATAAAACTGACACGTTTTTCTAGACCTTTGTCTTTAGCTTTTTCTTTGAGATTCCTTTCTTCCTTCCCTGTTCCCAATATAATGAGTTTAACATTTTCTATGCTACTAATAGCTTCAAGCAAAAGATGACATCCTTTTTCTTCAGAAAGTCGTCCAGCATATAAGAAAACTGGGGCTGAATTCTTATTTTGTGGATAGACAATTTTTGTGAGTGAAAGTGGATTTTCAATTAACTGGATTGAGTTGATATTCAAGTTTTTTAAATCCTTTTGCATCTTTTCTGACACAGCAATAACCATTGTTGCTTTTTTCATAATAAAGGACTCTATTTGTTCATAAAATTTGACTTTTAATGTGTGAGCTGTCCTGCCATGGTGAGTATGAAAAAATGCTGTTTGGTATGGCCTTGCAAGATAGGCATAAAAACAAGCCTTAATACCATGTGAATGGATGATTTTAGGTTGTTTTTTATCGAGATATTTTTTTAGTTTTCTTATGAGTTGGAGATCAAGTTTTTTTGTTGTTTCAAAGTAATCATATTTGATATTTGATTTTTTGAGTTGCTTAAGAAAATAATTTGTTTCTTTTATTGTTCTTTTTTCACCAATAATTATAAGCTCTATATTTGAAGATATCTGTTGTAATACCTTGATTCCAACTTCAATATGCTTTTCCGCACCTCCATAAGGTCCTGGTGTAAATATGTGTATTATTTTTTGTGACAGTTGGGTCTCGGTCATATTTTTTTCCCATACCTTGCCATTATTAAATAGATAAATGCAAAAATAGGTGCACAAGTCAAAAACCATATTCTTGAATCTTGAAAGCTCTCTTTTGTTAAATAACTGATAAAACAAAGTCCTATTGAAATAGCAGTGTAGAGAAGCCACGCTTTATAGGGAAGTATCTGGGCCCATTTCCAATCCATCAACCTTTTTGAGTAGATAAGCCCTGCCATCTTAGGGATTATTTTTAGAAAAATTGAAGCTAATAGTGTTGTTTTAGCATCTGTATTTACAGCAAAGAGATAGATAATGATAAGAGATAAGGGCGCAAGTAAACTATACATCTTAAATATCCACTTGGTATGGCCACTTGCACGAGCAATAGCGTCATGGGGAATACAATAAAGTAGGTAGCTAAAGGCAAATATTTTCAGAAAACTAGCTGAACTCAAATATTCTTTCGTATACAATAGGGTTGTTATTTCATTCGAAAAAAAGTAAAGACCTGCTACCGCAGGAATGATAAGGTAACTAATATCAATAATCGCATTTTTAAAGTTATCAGCTGCATTGGAAAAATTGTTATGTTGATAGTTCTTAGAAAGCTTAGGAATTAAAACTTTTTGTACAGACATATCGATCAGTATAAGAGGAGGGACAATTAAGCAACCCATTGTGTAAAAAGCAAAGTCTTGAGTAGGGAGAAAATGAGAAAGAAGGAGTTGATCGACTTTATCTACCACAAACCCCAGTAAAGCCGAAGCTGATATAGGAAGACAATAATTGAGAACCTCTTTGATTCTAGTGCTATTATAATTAAAGCTTATTGTATTATTCTTTAACCCATTTATTATCGTAAATATAAATTTAAAGGATAAAATTCCTGCATAACTAATAAATAAATAGGTCAGATTTTTATAATACCAAGCAATTGTGATAAAGAGGATTACTTTTAAAATTTCAAAACTAGTTGAAAATAATGCTCCCTTTAGGCGCTGTCCTTGGGCAATTTTGACTTCACTAAAAAATGAGCCGGGACACCATAAAAACCCACATAAGAGCATAATCAAATAAGATTTAAGACTCAAGTTGAGTGAGTGAGCAAGAATTGAGCTAAGTGGTATTCCAACCAATATGATCATCAATGAAAAAAGAAAAGCTAACATCCATGAAGATTGTAAATATTCGTTTTGTGTTTTATCAGGCATTCCAACCCAGTAGTAAACTGAGTTGAGTGGACCACCACTCATAAAAAGAAAAGGCAGGGCACTGAAATAAAGAAAAAATATTTTGTAAAGACCAATTTGTTCTGGCGTAAGTAATCTTACCAATATAATGGGAAGAAAAAGATTCGCAAATGAGCTGATACTACTGAGCAAAAAAATTGGCCAATGTCCCTGCTTGAGTCTCTCAATCATATTTATCCTGATAGATTTTTTCAATCTTTTCGGCCATTTGTGTTGCGCTATAGTGTTGTTGAACTTTTTGAAATAGCTTGTGAGCTAGTATTTTACTCTTTTCATCATTTTTAATAAGGGCATTTAGTTTGGCCACATAATCTTTGGAGTCTCCAATCTTAAAGCTTTCAAAAAGTTTATCTTTTGAGTCTCTTTCTAAGTCTGTGTGTCCGGGGATGTCTGATAATAGACAAGGTAGAGGAACAGTTCCTGCTTCTAATACAGATATGGGATGTCCCTCATGCTTGGAAGCTGAAACAAAAATATCGGCTTCATAAAGATAATCCATAATATTTGATTTTTTACCAAGAAAGTAGACATGTTTAAGATTTAAGTTTTTGAGTTTGTGATAATATTCTTTATTATCATAGGGGCCTATAATGACGAGTGAGGCATTTTTTATGTTTTGATGTTGAGTTATGAGAAAGTCTTGCCCCTTCATCGGGACTACTCTTCCTACACAGATAAGAATTTTATGTTCAGGAGGAAGCGAAAGTTCCCTTCTTAAATTTAATTTATTTTTAAAACTCCTGGTCTCAATCTCAACGCCATTATCAATATGATATACTTTTTTACTTGAAACTCCATGAGCAAGATACCATTTTTTAAATGTAGGACTTACAGTGATAAGTTTATCAATCATTTTAGAGAATAAATATTCATAGAGTTTGTTTTTTGTGCTTGCTTGTATGTGCTCCATTCCATGCGTTGTTTGGATGAGTTTTGGATTTGACTTTTTAAAGGGGAAATATATTAACTTCATTAAACCTAAATAAATCATTGGATTTAAATCGTGGCCATGAACAATATCAGCATTAATTGTCTTTTTGTATAAATATTTAACGAGATTAAAGTCAATCCCATTTTTTTTGGTATAGTCAGTGAAAACTTTAATGTTTTTCTTCCTGAAATAATCAACCCAACTGCGTTCATAGTCATACACGATGAGCTCTACTTGATGTCCTTGTTTTATTTGTTCTTGAATGAGAGTTAAAAGAACTTTCTCTAGCCCTCCAATACCAAGGAATTGAACAATATGAATGATTTTCATGGTTTTTTTTACCAAAAAATATTTTTTTTTTGTGTGAATTATATCAATCCTGTAAAAATGTAATGATGCTTAAAATCAAAAAGTTTTGATTGTTGTTTCATGGTAAGATCGCTTAAAAAATTAGGGGATTTTTGACGTGAAGTTTTTTCTATCTACACTTGTTTTGATAACTCTTTTTAGCTGTGCTTCAAAAAAATATGACTATCAAACTTACAATGATTCTTTTAAAGCAGGCGAGTCATCGCAAAACTCAGTTACATTGATTAAACTGAGTGATATTCCAAAATTCTCCTCATCACGAGATCTTATGGCCCCTGGATTTTTATTTTCTTTATATCATGTTTCTGATGAAAAATTACGTGGACGATATCGCGTAAACCATAGAGGAATTCTTAGGCTTCCCTATGGTGTTAAAATTGATGCGAAAAATAAAACCTTTTCTTCTCTTAAAAAAGAAGTGCAAAATGCGTATAAGAGATTTTTTCAAAAGGGAGTTAATAATGTTGTGTTTCGGCTCTTGAGGATGGATTACTATGTTGAGATCCGTGGTTTTGTCAAAAAACCCGGTCGCTATTTGGTGACAAGAAAGGAGTCTTTAGATAAAATTATTGATCTGGCCGGCGGTCTTAAGGGAGACCTTACAAAAAATCTATTTACCGTGGCCCTCAAGCAGAAAAATGAGTCTTATTCCATTAGTTTAAATCAATACTATCAAAGTGATATTTTTAGTGAAGCTTTTACTTGGACAGGAGAGGATACTATCTTTGTTAAGAATCAAAGCGAAGTAAGTAATCCTAAGTCTATTCCTATTGTTACAGTAATGAGCGGTGTTAGAGAGCCTGGAAAAAGTTTGTATCGTGAAGAAGAAAACTTATTTTATTATCTTAATAAAAGTGGTGGTACGCAAGATTATTTAGGTTATGACCAATCATACATTATTCGAGAAACACCCCAGGGATTAAAGAATATACGTTTTGATATAACACAAATGGAGACTATTCCCAAAATTATGCCAAATGATATCATTATGCTTAATGGAAATAAAGAAACTCAATTTGATAAAACATTAAACAGAACAGCACAAATTAGCTCTATTTTATCTACTATTGCATTGTTAATTCTGGCCTTGTAATTTTGCTATGTTTGAAGAGCTTAAAAATATTTATCCAAATACTGAATCATATACAGTTAAACTCCCTTTGAGTGATGGATGTTTTAAAAGCTTTGATTATTTATTAGATGAAGGCCTTAGCAAAGCTTCTAAACTGAGAAAGAATGAATTCTTAGCGGGAAGATATTGTGCTATAAAAGCTGCTGAGAAACTTGAATATTATTTAGAAGACCTCCCAAGAGATCTTCAGACTCGAGCTCCTCAATGGCCTTCACAGCTAGTTGGAAGTATATCTCATTCAAAAGCCTACGCTATTTCAATTGTTGCGCGATCTTGTGATTATTATAGTTTAGGACTTGATATTGAAACATTTATCGTTGCAAGAAAAGTTTCAGTTATTGAAAAAATGGTACTAACCGACTCTGATTATGTTTTGACACAAGATTTAATACAAAGCCATCCTTTAGAAGAAATATATACAATCATATTTTCGGCCAAAGAGTCCTTATACAAACTTATTTATCCTTTATGTAAATGCTATTTTGATTTTAAAGAGGCCAATATTAAACATATTGATGTGAACAGACAAAGCTTTGCCATAGAAATAATAAGTTCTAAGGCCCAATTGAAGCCCTATAAGTCTACTTATTATGGTGCATATTTTATTGAGAATGACCAAGTTTTAACAGTTCTCAGCTTACCTAAGTAAAATTAAATACTTAGTTCAATTAATCTCTGTAATTTTTTCACTTAATAATTATCTTATTGGGTGTATTGATGCGTTGCGATAACATGGAACAAAGTTTTCTTAAGGTCGTGTTAATGTCAAATTTAGTGCATGAAATGTTTGAATCTATTGCAGCTTTATTTCCTAATAAAGAGGCGATTATTTTTGGTAAGAAAGCGATTTCTTATGATGAGCTTAATAAAAAAGCCAATCAATTAGCTTGTTATTTAAAGTCCGAAGAAAACATCAATGAGCAAAGTGTTGTTGGTGTATGCTTTGAACGTTCAATTGAATCGGTTGTTACTTTATTGGCCTTGCAAAAACTAGGAGCTTGCTATTGTCCTATTGATTCGACTTATCCGAAAGACAGAATTCATTACATGTTGAATAAGGCAAATATTAAGACAATTATAGCACATAAAAAACTCTCTTATCTTTTTGACTTGACTGAAAGTCATTGTATTATTTATGACAGTCTTGACTATTCTGATTGTGACAAAAATAATTTAAATATTCCAATAGATGCTGATTCTGCTTTATATCTCATTTACACTAGTGGCTCTACAGGAAATCCTAAGGGTGTTTTAATGCCATATAAGTCCTTGGCCAATCTTATTTTATGGCAAAATGAAGAGTCTGAATTAGCAGCTCCTTGTACTTTGCAATTCACGCCTTTAAGTTTTGATGTTCATTTTCAAGAGATTTTTTCAACTTTAACTATGGGGGGAAGACTTGTTCTTATTTCTCAAGAGGATCGACTTGATCCAGTTAAATTAAGTTTTATTTTACAAAAATATGTTGTGACACGAATTTTTCTCCCTTTTGTCGCGTTAAGAATGCTTTGTGAATTTTGTAAATGCAAAGTACTTCCCCTGAAAGAAATTGTAACTGCAGGTGAACAATTGAGGATAACAAGTGAGATAAAAGATTTCTTTAAAAATAATCCTCAGGCTTCTTTGTATAATCATTATGGCCCATCAGAGACACATGTTGTTACAAGTTTTAAAATGGAAAAGTCTCAAGAGTTATGGAGTGAACTCCCTCCAATAGGTACGGTCATTTCAAATGTTTGTCTTTATTTATTAGATGAAAATAACTGTCGAGATGCTGTTTGCGGAGAAATCTTTATTGGTGGTGTTTGTCTGGCCAAGGAGTATGTGAATGAACCAGAGTTGACAAACGATTCATTTATTGAACATCCCAAGTATGGAAGATTATATAAGACTGGAGATCTTGGCCGTTACAACACTCAAGGCGAATTAGAGTTTTTAGGGCGAAAAGATGATCAGGTTAAAATTAATGGATATAGAGTAGAGCTAGCTGAAGTTGAGCAGGCCTTAGAAAAAATAGTGCCAAATGTACATTTTGTTGTGGAAATTTTTGAATTTTCCTTAGGCCATAAAATACTTTGTGCCTATTATACTGGTGTAGAAAATTTAGAGATACATTATATACAAAAAAAATTACAACAAGTTTTACCAGAGTATATGCATCCAGCAAGATATAAGCTTCTTAAGAGTTTTCCTGTTACTCCCTCTGGTAAAATTGATAAAAAGAATTTACCTATACCAGAATTAAAACAAAGAAGACCATCACTACAGGTTGAATACCGTCCCGCGATGACAAATACAGAAGCTGAACTCTTAAAGTTATGGGAGGAGTGTCTGCTCATCGAAGGTATTGGAACTTTGGATAAATTTTTTGATTTGGGTGGAACTTCATTATTGGCCGTAAGCTTAGTGCATAAGATTAAACAGCATTTTGTTGATAACTTTGAGGTTGCCGATCTTTTTCAATATTCGACAATAAAGGAAATGGCAGACTTTATTTCCAAACCTGATCAGGTGAATACGGAATATACTTATCAGAAAAAAATAATGAATGAGCCTATTGCTATTATTGGTCTTAATGGTAAGTTTCCCAATTGCAATAATATTGATGAACTTTGGCAGATGTTACTTCAAGGGAATTCAGGTATTAAAAAGTTTCGTAAAGATGAGACTCACTCTATCGTAGAAGAAGATGAAAAGACAAATTCAAACTTTGTTTGTGCAAAGGGTGAAATAAAAAACTTTGATAGATTTGATCATCAATTTTTTGGCCTAACACCTCGAGAAGCGCAATTGATGGATCCACAGCAAAGAAAAATGTTAGAGGGATGTTATGAATTATTATCACAAGCTGGGATAAATCCTCATAATGAAAATCTTAATATTGGGATTTTTGCTGGTGAAGGCAATAATGGCTATGAGCAAGTCGTAAAACAATATCCTGAATATATAAAGCAGCTGGGAAGCTTTAACTCTATGCTTGCTAATGAGAAAGATTATATTGCGACTAGAGTCGCACATAAGCTTAATTTAAAAGGTCCTGCTTTGAGTATTCATACAGGATGTTCAACATCATTAGTTGCGATCATTAGTGCTGTCAATGCACTTCGAGCAGGACAATGTGATATGGCGATTGCAGGAGGAGTTTCAATTTCAGGGCTTCCAAATCGTGGTCATCTTTATCAGCAAGGAGGCATTTTAACTCAAGATGGTACTTGTCGGCCTTATGAGCAGTCTGCTACTGGAACACTTTTTACAGATGGCCTTGGTGTTGTTTTACTTGCGCCACTTTCTCATGCGATTGAACAGGGATTTCATATTCATGCAGTTATTAAAGGAGTAGGACTAAATAATGATGGCTCAGATAAAATGAGTTTTACTGCTCCGAGTGTTAACGGACAAAAAGATGCTATTTTAAGGGCCTGTGCGGATGCTGATCTAAGTCTAGATCAGATTGACTATTTTGAAGGACATGGAACAGCGACACCTATTGGCGACCCTATAGAATTAAAAGCATTGACCTCAGCCTTTGAGTTTCAAAAGATAAAGTCTCACAAGGCATTTATGGGATCAATCAAGGCAAATATAGGACATTTAACAGCAGCCGCAGGTGTTGCTGGTCTGATTAAAGGGGTTAAGATTTTAGAGACAAAAACTGTACCTCCTCTTATAAATTATTCCAATCCCAATCCAAATCTGATTTCTGCTTTAAATTATGTTTGCTTTAATACGGAGGCTCAATCACTTTCAAAAACCGATGACCGACTTCGTGTGGGTGTTTCTTCCTTTGGAGTAGGTGGGACTAATGCTCATGTTATTTTGGAAGAATACAAAGCAAATGAGATTAAAAAANAAAATTTAAATGAGACAAAGAATTGCGCAATATTAGTAACCTCTGCTAAGGATGAGGAGTCACTAAGTAGACAGATTAGTGCACTTGAATATCAAATAAACAAAGGCCAGAATATTCAGTCTCTTGCCTACAATTTGGCCCTAAAGGAAAAATTTTCAAAACGAGCAGCGATAGTTGTATCTAAAGATGAAAATTATCTTCTGAATGACATTTCTAAAAAGATGAGTATAAAAAATAGCTCTCAAGTTACGTTAATGTTTCCAGGACAAGGGTCTCAATATATGGCCATGGGAAAACAATTATTAAACTCTTCATCATTTTTTAAAAATATTTTTGATGAATTATGTACGGCTTTATTAGAGATTTCTAATATTGATCTTGTCGATATGTTTTTGGATCATGAACAAAAAAAATCAGATAAACTTTTAAATGATACCTATTATACACAACCTTATTTGTATATTATGGAATATTCTATTGCCAGATATCTCATAGAGCTTGGTGTAAAGCCTATTCAAATGATTGGTCATAGTATTGGTGAGTTTGTTGCAGCGACAATTGCAGGAGTTTTTTCTCCTTATGATGCTTTAAAGATTATTTGCAAAAGAGCTTCATTAATGAAAGCTCTACCGAAGGGGAGTATGCTTTTAGTGGCCTTGGGTAAAGAAGCTGTCACTCCTTTTTTAAATCGCAACATACAGATTGCAGCTGTTAATGCTTTTAATAACACAGTCTTGGCGGGGACTGATGAATCGATCCAGAAGCTAGTAGATCAATTGTCATCTGAAAATATTATGGCCAAAAAAATTCATACATCTCATNCATTTCATTCTCAGATGATGAAACCTATTGTTAGTGAATTTTATCACTTTCTCAAGGAGTTTGAGTTTAAAAGGCCAAACTTTGCATTTTATTCGTGTGTAACGACGCAAAAGGAAATTGATCTATTTACTCAGCCGATGTATTGGGCTGAACATGTTGAAAAACCTGTTTTATTTTGGCCGACTTTAAAGAATCTTATAAAAGAAACTTCTGGCCTACTCTGCGAAGTTGGTCCGCGTAAAACTTTAACAAATTTTTCCCTTAAAGCAATTAAGCAGGTCAAAGCAAGTAATACACACGCTTTGTCCCTATTAAGTGGTGATGTCAACAATGAGCTTAGTGATTTCTATAAAGGGATCGCTAAGATGTGGTGTTATGGTGTTGATTTAAAACTGTGGGACTTAATTCCCCTAGATGACCAGATTCGTGGGATGGGGATTCCTTATGTTTTTAAACCTTCAAAGCATTGGTTGGAATTTAAAACTAACAAAATTAATTATATGAAAAAAAATAATCTAGAATTAGGTAAAAAAATGAATGAGAAAAAGCTAGAAACATTATTAGAAAAATTATCTGTCATCTTCGAAGAGGCTTCAGGTGTTGATGTCTCAGATTATTCCCAAGACACAAACTTTGTTGAAATGGGAATGGATTCATTATTCTTAACTCAAGTGGCCCTTAATATCCAAAAAGAGTTAGATGTTGATATAAGTTTTAGACAATTATTAGAAGATTTCTCGTCATTATCTTTACTTGCGCAGGGAATTGTTCAAGACGTTTCAGAGTCAGCTTTGGGTATAAAGAATGAAGACATTATGGCCTCACCTTCTGGGGAAGTCAGGACTCACATTACTGATGTTATTAAAGAAGAAAGTTCCTTCATTCCTAATAGTGAAAATAAGCAAGATAATGGTGTTTCAGGGGATGTAGAATCAATTGTACAACAACAATTGAATTTGATGCAAAGACAATTAGAGCTTCTTTCATCTGGTAATATCTCAAAATCTCTCAATGATAAGATTCGTCCCCAGCAACGGGCATCGGCCGTAGAAAGAGCTGTTCCAACTCAGCCTAAGAAAGAAAAATCTACTAAAGTAGAAGTTAGTAATGTAAAAAAAGCTTTTGGTGCTAGTGCCAAAATTAATTTAGAAAAAATACAAAATCTTTCAAATGATTCAAAAAAGCTTTTAGATGATTTTGTAAAAAAATATAATCAAAAAACTCTTAAATCTAAAGAGTTTACTCAGACCCATCGTAAGATTCATGCAGACCCTAGGGCCGTGACTGGTTTTAGACCTCAAATGAAAGAAATTGTTTATCCTATTGTTGTTAATAAGTCCCAAGGACAAAGTTTATGGGATCTTGATGGAAATAAATACGTTGATATGACTTGTGGTTTTGGCTCTAACTTTTTTGGTAATGCAAATGAAAGAATTAATCAGGCGGTTATTGAACAACTCAATCAGGGGGTTGAAATTGGCCCCCAACATCCTCTCACAGCAGATGTTTGTCTTTTGGTCCAAGAGTTAACAGGTAATGAAAGAGTTGCTTTTTGTAATACTGGCTCAGAGGCTGTCTTAGGTGCAATGAGAGTGGCCAGAACAATTTCAGGTAAAGATAAAATTGTCGTTTTTGAGGGCTCTTATCATGGTATTTGCGATGAGGTCATATTACGTGGCTCTAAAAAAGGTAAATCATTTGCTGCTGCACCTGGAATAAGTAATGATGCTGTCTCACGTATGATTGTGATGAATTACGGTGACGAAAAAACATTTGATCTTTTAGATCAGCATAAGGATGAAATAGCCGCTGTGTTAGTTGAGCCTGTTCAAAGTCGTCGTGCTGATTTTCAACCAAAAGAGTTTTTACAACAATTACGTCGTCTTACTGAAAAACTTGATATTTGTCTTATTTTTGATGAAGTCATTACTGGATTTCGGATCCATCCTGGAGGTGCCCAGGCGTATTTTGATGTCCGTGCAGATCTTGTTACTTACGGAAAAATTGTAGGCGGTGGGATGCCGATTGGGGTGATTTCAGGTAAGGCCAAATATATGGATGCTTTAGATGGGGGATTTTGGCAGTACGCAGATGAATCGACTCCAACGGTTGGTGTTACATATTTTGCTGGAACTTTTGTACGACATCCTCTTGCTTTAGCCGCAGCGAAAGAAGCTTTGACAATTATCAAAGAACTGTCTGCTACAGGACTTGATAAGTTGAATAAGGTTTCAAAGTCTTTTGTTGAAGAAATTAATGCTTTTTGTTTAAACCAAGCCGCCCCTGTTAAATTGGTACATTTTGGTTCTTTAATGAAACCTAAATGGGATGAAGAATGTGATTTTAGTGATGTGTTTTTCGCCTTAATGCGTTTTCATGGTGTTCATGTCTATGACGGCTTTCCATGGTTCGTTAATCTGGCCCATACTGAAGATGATTTGCGTTTTGTAATTTCAGCTTTTAAAAAGTCAATTTTATCTATGCAAATGATGGGGTTGATTAAAAATACGAAAGTAACAGATACGAGCTTTTTTGATCAAGCAAATCCTCCCTATCCTAATGCCGTTCTTGGGCGTAATGAGAATGGAGAACCATGTTGGTATAAAAGTAATAATAATGAATTAGTAAAACTTTGAGTTAAAAAATATGACAACAAAAAATCCATTGGAATGTTCTAAATATAAGAGTTCTTTAGGGACAAGAATTGAAAAGGCCTTTTCTACAACGGAATCCCAGCGTGAACTCTGGGCCACAATGGTTTTTGGGGATAAGTCTTCGTTGTGTTATAATGAATCTATTTCATTATATTTAAATGGAGATGTCGATACTGATATATTGAAACAAGCCTATTCTCTAGTTATCAAACAACATGACTCCTTAAGATCAGCTTTTAGTCAAAATGGAAAATATCAACTCATTTTTGAAGAGCCGATTGAGAGTTTTTATTTTGAAGATTTATCAAAAAGTCATAAGACTGAACAATTACTTAATGAGAGGCAAAAGACGGCAACACTTCAAGCGTTTGATCTTATTAATGGACCTTTAATTAAGGCCATATTACTTAAAAAAGCCTCTAACGAGTATGTTTTGATTTTGACAGCTCATCATATTATTTGTGATGGTTGGTCCATGTCAGTCATTTTAAGTGAATTAAGTTCTTTTTATTCAGCATTAAAAAATAGAAAAGAAATACCTTTTAAAAAAACAAACCAATTTACTGATTATGTTCAATCTAGATTGGATAGAGCAAAGGGCCAAGATGTAAGTTTTTGGCAAAATAAACTATCTAAAAAAAATGTATACTTTGACTTTCCGACAGACTTTGCTCGGTCAGCTGATCATCATTTTGAAAGTTTGCGTGTTGACTTTAAACTCGACCAGTCTGATGTTAAACAAATTAGACTATGGGCCGCCAAAAGAAGAATTAGCTTTTCTCAACTGTTACTTGGTATTTTTCAAATATTAATATACAAAATTTCTAATGAAAATGAATTTGCGATTGGTATATCTGCTGCCGACCAAGCTCGAACTGGTAAATTAGACCTTGTAGGGCATTTAGTTAAAATGTTACCTATCTTTTCGCAAGTCGATAATTCCTTATCTGTAGACGTTTTCTTTAGTCAGCTCAAAGATGAGTTTCTGACAGCAATGGATCATTCATCAGTAACTTATGGGCAAATGCTTAAAACATTAAGAATTGATCGAGAATACGGAAAAACTCCTTTTATTAATTTGATTTTTAATGTTGATCAGCAATATCCTNGACAAGGACTTAACTTTGATGAAATTGAAGCTTTTTATGAGTCTAATCCTCGTTTTTATGAAAACTTTGAAATGTTTATTAATGCCACAACTTGCGGTGACCATGTTATCTTAGAGTGCCAATATAAAAAGCAATTGTTTTTATCGTCAACAATTAATAATTGGCTTGAGAATTATGCAAATATCATAAAGCAAATTATTCGTATGCCTGATCTTAAGATTGAAGATATCAGTCTTGATGGTCTTGCAATTCCGACAACAAAAAGTGAACGTCAGACTCAACTGGCAAGTGAAAAAAAGAGTCAAGATTCTTTTGGTGAACAAAAAGAGAGATTAAAGGCGATATGGAAAGATATTTTACTTATTGATGATATAGACATTCATGATAACTTTTTTCATCTTGGAGGTCATTCTTTATTGGCCATTGAAGTTATAAATCGTCTTAATGAAGAAGAAAAGCTTCAACTCAGTCTGAAACATATTTTTTTATATCCAACAATTGATTCCTTTGCCTTTTTACTAGCACGACCTAAGAGTGATGATGCCATTGTAAAAATAAAGAAGCAGTCTCTTAATACAGCAGCTTTAACACTTCCTCAGTTTAGAGCTTGGTACACCGAACAACTTAGACCAAAGACGACTGTACATAATCTTCCTTCAGCTATTAAGATTAATCAAAAAATTAATGTGGACAATTTTCAAAAAGCCTTTAATTTTATTATAAGAAAACATGACTCTTTAAGGATAACTATACATTCAGAAGGTTCAAAACCTTATCAAAAGCTCAATGATTTTTTTGATTATAAAATCTCTGTTATTTCTTGCACAACGGAGAAAATCGTTTCCGCATTAGAAGAGGCATCTCAAAAACATTTTGATCTAGCTAAAGCACCATTGTTTGAAGCAAAACTGTATAAGCTTGCTCATGATCAATTTGTCTTTTATTTTATGGTTCATCATATTATTTGGGATGGATGGTGTTTTGATATTTTTTTCAAAGAATTAGATGAAATTTATAGTAAGTTAGAGAATAACGAGTCTTTAAGCCATGATGATAGCAAGATTAACTACTTAGACTATGCTGATCATCAAAGTCAATTAGATATTAAATCTTTTTATTCTGATCAACTGGATTATTGGAAAAAGAAATTATCGGAACAAAGCGTTCTTGAGCTTCCATTGGATTTTCACCGACCAAAAGAAAGAGCGGATCAAGGGGATTCAGTCGCATTTACGCTTGAAGCTCATTTAACACAGAAATTGAGAGATTTTTCGCGTTTACAAAAGATCTCTCTTTTCACTTTATTTATGACAGCTTATAAAATCGCCCTAGCATTATATTCTCAACAGAAAGATGTAAGTGTTGGTACGCCTGTACAAGGTCGTCATCATAGTGATTTAAAGTCAATTATCGGCTATTTTGTTAATACACTGGTTGTACGGACTCATATCGATTTAAGTCTTAGTTTTAAAGAACAAATTGAAAATGTTAAAGCAGAAGTGACTGAAGCATTTGGACATCAGGATATACCTTTTGAGTATATTCTTAAAGAACTTTCTTTTCAGAGGGAAAGTAATCGAACACCTCTTTTTCAAACTTTCTTTTCTTATCAGGATGTGACTAATAGGTCTCAAAAGTTTAATGGAATAACCTACGAGCAAATCAATATTTCAAAAAAATCACCACATACCGACTTGGATCTATGGATTAAAAATTCTCAAAAAAAGATTGAAGGAGGATTTGATTTTCCGGTTGATTTGTTTAAAAAGGCCAGTATTGAACGATTTAAAGAGAGCTTTTTAGTTATCTTGGAGACAATGATTAATGCAACAAATTCTTCGATAAGTAATAGGGTTTTGTTGGATAAACAACATTTAAATCTTCTCCATGATACGTATAATCAAACTCAGAAATCAGTTCGGCCAGATGAAAATGTTTTGACTCAATTTCAAAAAATGGTTGAACTATACCCTCAGAAAGTTGCTGTAAGAACAGGCAGTGATAAAAGTATTACTTATGCTCAACTTGATAAAAAATCAGATATCCTTGCAAAAAGCTTACTTACAAAAGGTGTTCGTCCTGGATCTTATATTGGTCTTTCATGTCAACGTAGTGAGAAAATGATCATTGCACTTTTGGCGATCTTAAAGACGAATTCAGCCTATATTCCATTAGATCCTTCTTTTCCACAGGAACGTCTTGACTATATGGTAAAAAAATCTGGAATTCATTATATTCTTATGGATTCTCAGCAAAAAGGACGCTTTACAGATAAGATAATCGAAGTGGATCTTGATAGAGAATATGAGGTTGACGTTACTTTTAGTTCTTTTCCAAAAATTAGTCATCATGATACTGCATACGTTATTTTTACTTCTGGTACGACTGGACAGCCCAAAGGAGTTGAGATCTCTCATGGAGCTTTTCATAACTTTCTTACCTCAATGCAGTCACGGCCAGGTATGGTCGCTTCCGATCGCTTATTAGCAGTGACTACTTTAAGTTTTGATATTGCGGCATTGGAGCTTTTTTTACCATTAACTATAGGTGCAAGTCTATATCTTGCTACAAAAGATCAGGTTGTTGATGGCAGTGAGCTTTGTCGACTTATTGAAACTGAGAAAATTAATTATATGCAAGCGACGCCGTCTACATGGCAACTTCTGCTTTTAGCAGACTGGAAGCCTAGGCAGTCATTTAAAGTCCTTTGTGGAGGAGAAGCTTTACCTATTGAGTTGGCCAAAAAACTATCTTCCTTCAAGCAGTTAGAGTTATGGAATATGTATGGCCCGACGGAAACAACGATTTGGTCAACATGTAAGAAAATTACTAATCCTCATGATATAACTATTGGACGACCTATAAATAACACCCATGTTTATATTTTAGATCATAACCTGATGAGTTTACCTATTGGTGCTATTGGCGAGCTTTTTATAGGTGGAGCAGGGCTGGCCAAAGGATATTTTGGCAGAGATGATTTGACGCATAAGACATTTGTTTATCACCCCCTTACGGGTGAAAGAATTTATAAAACTGGAGATCTTGCAAAATTTAATTTTGATGGGGATATTATTTGTCTTGGCCGTAATGATGGACAAGTTAAGCTTAGAGGTTATCGTATTGAGCTGGGTGAGATACAGGCCAGACTTTCTGAACTTGAGGAGGTTGAAGAGGCTTTAGTGATGATAAGTTCTGAAGTTGAGCATGATAAAAGAATTGTCGCTTATCTTAAATTAAAAAATGATCGTATGATTTCTGAAAAAGAGATGCGTGAATATTTAAGGCTTCACTTACCTTTGTATATGGTTCCTTCTCATTTTATTATCTTAAAAAAGTTTCCCAAAACATTAAACGGTAAAATTGATAAAAAGGAACTTCCTCGTTTAACAACATCAAGAGTTAGTATAAAAAATATTTCCTCTACTACAAACGAACAATTAAAGCTAAAAGATAATGATGGATTTAAAGATCGAATGAGGTCATTATGGGAAAAGCACTTACAAACAGAAGAGATTAAAGATCATGATGACTTTTTTCTTTTAGGGGGGCATTCCTTGTTGGCCATTGAGCTTTTAAAGTCTGTTTCTGATGAGTTTTCAGTGACGGTACCATTAGCTTGTCTTTTAGAAAATAGCAAATTAGATTCATTTACTAAATTTGTTGAAGCGGATAGTCGTTATCTTGACCGATCACTTACGAATGAAAAGTTTTCTCCCTTAGTTCCGATTCGACTTAATAATAGGAGCAAATCTATTCTTTTTTGTTTTCATGGTGCGGGGGGAAATGTTCTTAATTATGCCTCTTTGCGTGATTTAATTGGTGAGGATTATTCTATATACGGAATACAGAGTCCTGGAGTCAATGGTGAGCATTTTTCTTATGAAACACTTGAAGACTTAGCTTCTTTATATGCCGAAGCTATATTTCCACTTATTAAGAATGAGTCAAATATAATTTTCTCAGGAGGTTCGATGGGAGGGCTTCTGGCCTTAGAGGTTGCGCATCAAATGAGTATGAAAAAGATTAATGTGAAAAAGCTTATAATGTTTGATACATTTGCGCCACATCTTGATCTCAATAAATATTCAAAAAATAAGCTTAGTTGGGTGAATAACCTTAGTAAACGCTTCTATTACAAATATGAGCACCTTAAAAAATCTTTATTAATAAAAACATGTTCTTGGATTGGTGCAAAGCCTCCTTTAGAGTTAATTAGCTATTTTTTGGAGCGCAAGCATTACAAATTGATTAGACATTATCAAGGAAATTCATTTGATGGCGATCTTGAGCTTATTAGGGCCAAAAGCGCTAAGCAGGGTCTTTATTCTTATAAATATCTCGGCTGGGAAAAATATATAAAGGGTAAAATTGAAACTTATGAAATTTCAGGCAAGCATGATGATTTTTTAGAGTCTGATGACTTTAAGGCTTGTTTTAAGAGAGTTTTAAACTAAAGGGGTTGATCTCTTTCTTTGTAAGGATTATATAAGTGTTATGAATGAATTTGAGGCAATTAAATATTTAAAGCAATATGGATTTGATATCGATCAAAAGATAATAAGCAATAATGCAAAAAAGACAGTTATCGTCGGAATGAGCGGAGGTGTTGATTCTTCTGTTACAGCAGCATTGGTGAAGTTATTAGGTTATAAGACGATTGGTATGTTTATGAGAAATTGGGAAGAAACAGATGAAAATGGTGTTTGTTCTTCAGATTTGGACTTTCAAGATGTTGCAGAAGTTTGTGAGCAGTTAGATATACCTTATTATTCACTTAATTTTTCTGATGAGTACAAAGAAAATGTCTTTGAGTCTTTTGTTGAAGATTATGAAAAAGGTCTGACCCCGAATCCTGATATTTTGTGCAATCGAGAAATAAAATTTAAGGTCTTTTACGAAAAGGCAAAAAGTTTTGGAGCCGATTATTTAGCGACAGGACATTATTGTCAAATCGAAAATAAGGATGGTGAGTTTTTGCTTAAAAAAGGGCATGATAAAAATAAGGATCAAAGCTATTTTTTGCATGCTATATCTGGAAGTGTATTAAAAGATGTTCTTTTCCCAATTGGACATTTACCTAAAAATCTAGTGAGAAAAATTGCAGATGACTTTAATTTAAAAACTTCGACTAAGAAAGATTCAACAGGGATTTGCTTTATTGGTGAGCGTAATTTTAAGAATTTTTTATCGAGTTATATTCAATCACAAAAGGGAAAATTTGTACATTTAGATACAGGTAAGGTCTTAGGTGAGCATGATGGGATGTGTTTTTATACACAAGGACAAAGAAAAGGATTAGGACTAGGGGGACCAGGTGGTCCTTGGTTTGTTGCTAAAAGGAATGTTCAGGACAATACAGTTTATGTTGTAGAGGGAGAAAAGCATCCAGCTCTTTTTAGTGGGGAGCTTAACGCTATTAATTTAACATGGATTAGTTCTCCTCCAAGCTTTCCCTTAAAATGCAAAGCTAAAATTCGTTATCGACAAGAAGATCAGGAGTGCAATGTCAAGATTGAGAATGACAAACTTAAGGTAAGCTTTACTCAACCGCAAAGAGCAATCTCATGTGGTCAATCTGTTGTTCTTTATGACGATGATATATGTCTCGGTGGAGGTGTTATTTCGGAGTTGGGGCCGAGTTTATTCGAGTTAAACCAGTCACTTGACTAAGCCACTTTTTTAATGAGTTTAAAATTGAAGTTCTTGTTCGTTTGTTCTTTTTCAATTTCAACTTCACCATGTTTACTCAAAGGGTTTTGAATATTTTGGTATCCATGGGTCTTTTCGCATCTTGAAATGATATGGGTCGAAATATCTAACCAAATGTCTTTGTTGGCAGGTTTTATAAAGATACTTTTTCCCTTATTTTTTACCTCAAATTCAATACAATCCTTTAAGATTTGAATATGATTAAATTGCAGATTTGTTTCAGGTTCAACAAGAAATATATATTCTCGTTGAGATAATATCGCTTTTATAATTGAGGCCATCTTTAGCTCCCCAGCAGTGAGCTCATGAACATACTTGTTGAGGCTACCTAGCTGACCAATTATTTCTATTAAAAAAGGGTTAGTTAATGTGTTGATAAATTCTGTAAGATTATTTTCTCCGTCTTTAATAAGAGAGACTGGAATAGCATCTAGAATTAAGTTTTGTTTAACAGTTAAGTTTTTATGAAGCGAATCTTCATGAGAGGAGTAGGCAAAGTCAATAACACCTTTAACTCCTGAAAATTTTAAGTAGTATAAAAATTCTTTTAGTGGATTAAACTGTTGTTTTTTAGTATTTTGAATATCAAATATACATATTTTGGAAAAAGTTAATTTTTTTACATTATTCATAACTTACTTATCGATATTTTTGCCAACTTTTTTAGTATTTTATTATAGAATATAATTTTCCTAGGAGTTATTATGAGTACTGGAGCAGATTACGAGGGTAAAACAGTCGTTGTAGGGTTGACTGGGCGCTTAGCTTCAGGCGTTGCTGCTTTGTTATTAAAAAAACAAGGAATGAACGTTATTGGAGTTTCGATTTTAACCAACAGTAATGATCAGTTTAAGTCCGCTAGCGATTACCCTTTTTGTCATATCGAAGATGTTGAAAAAGTTCGTCGTTTTTGTGACCAGATGAAAATCCCATTTTATGCGACAGATGCTAAGTCGCAGTTTGAAGCAGAGGTTTTGGATTTATT
>PAKC01000031.1 GCA_002706205.1 Halobacteriovoraceae bacterium | reverse complement strand
GTCAAAACCCAACTTGGGTAGTTTGATAAAAAAGCTTGAAAAGTTCACGCAACAAGGGTTTGAATTAAGACTTTGCTACGAAGCAACTTATATTGGATACTCCTTGTGTCGCGGTTTAATTAAAAACGGATACCCTACGGAAATTATCGCTCCTTCAATGATCCCGGAGTTGGCGAGCAATAGAGTAAAAACTGATCGCCTAGACTCAATTAAACTAGCAAAGTATTACGCAAATGAATTATTAACACCAATTCATATACCTGATGAAGAAGAGCAGGTTGATAGAGGTTTTATAAGAAGCCGAAGTTTTTTGGTTGATCAAAGAAAAGTTCTTAGGCGCCATATTTTATCAGTCTGTAGGTTTAGCGGTCTTCACTTTAAGCTTGAAACAGAATCAAAGCATCACTGGACCAAAAAACATGAAAATTGGCTTATTGAGAAGGTGAATGAACTTGAGGGAGTTGCCAAGCTAAACTTTGAAATTCTTCTCCATCAATTAGAGAAGTTAAATGAAGGAATTGCTGAGTATGAAAAGCAAATTGAGGTTTTGTCAGAACAAGAGAGATACAAAAAGAAAAAAGATGCTCTAAATTGCTTTCGTGGAATTAGTACCCTCACCGCGATGACATTCATAACCGAGATAGGTGATGTAAGGCGATTTAAACATCCCAAACAATTAACTTCTTATTGTGGGCTTGATGTTAGCGAGTACAGCTCAGGGGGAAAGGAAAAGAAATTTGGTATAACGAAAATGGGAAATAAAAGAATAAGAACAGCTGCGGTAGAGTCCTGTCAAAGGCTAGATCGAGTGAAGACATTAAGCAGAAGGTTAAAAGTTCAAAGAGAAGGGCAAGATATGAAAATAATAGATATAGCAGATCGCTGTACAAAGCGCTTAAAAAAGAAGGCGAACAATCTTTTAAATAACGGAAAACATAGGAATAAAGTAAAAACGGCATGTGCAAGAGAATTTTTGGGCTTCGTCTGGGAAGCTTTGCAGGTAATTGAAGAAGTTTGAAATAATAAAAAGTAATCATTCACAGAAAAGGAGTTGCTTTCATTTAATACTTTTAAGGTCAAGATGTGATGAGTCCTCGAAATCCCGCCCATAGTAGAGTCACTGATCGTAGATAGAGGTTAGCTCACATTCGAACCAACTTAATGCGTTATCCAGCACGCGAATATGAGGTTGAAAGTTCAAGATACTCATAAGTAATTAAAAGAAAGTAAATTATTTAGTTGAAAAGTGGTCATCCATATGAGGTCGGTTAGGAGATTTTTCAACGAATTTTCTTTAAAAATAAAATTTGGTTATAAAGTTTTTTTCTTGAACTTCGATAAGTTAATAAAGGACTTCAGTTGGTCTTTTTATATTTAACTAAAAAGTTCAAGCATAAGGCTTATCTATCTCATGGGTTGAAATAGAGTTCCAGAAAGGAATGACATAAAACAAGGAGGTAGTATGGGTTTCCGTATTAACACAAACATTTCATCTCTTTCTGCTCAAAGGTCTCTTTCCAAGAGTAATAGAGAAACTGAAAACACGCTTGCAAAGATGTCTTCAGGAACAAGGATTACTAAAGCTGCAGATGATGCTGCAGGACTTGCTATTAGCGAGAAGCTAAAAGCAAGGATTAAGTCAAACTCTCAGGCCAATCGAAATGCCAATGATGGTATTTCAATGGTGCAAACAGCTGAAGGAGGACTCGATGAGGTTTCAAATATCTTAACTCGTCTTAGAGAGCTTTCAATTCAGGCTTCTTCAGATACTGTAGGTAATACTGAGAGGTCTTTTACTGATATGGAGTATCAGAATTTAAAGCAAGAAGTTGAAAGAATCGCTCAAGTTACAGAGTTTAATGGTATCAAGTTGTTGTCAGGTGAAGGAGGTTTATTGGACTTTCAAATTGGAGTTAATAATAATGACTTTCAAGATAGAATTTCATATGACACAAGTCTTCAAAATGCAAAATTAGAAAGTTTAGGGATTTCAGACATTGGTGTAAGCTCTAAAGAGGGAGCACAATCATCACTTTCTATTATCGATGACGCTATTGAGAAAGTATCTGGACAGAGAGCTTCTTTAGGGGCAATTCAGAATAGATTAATTTCAACGAGTAATAATTTAGAGATCTCAAACGAGAATTTAAATGCCGCTAACTCGCGGATAAGAGATGTTGATTATGCAAAGGCTGCTGCGGATAATGCGAGAAATAATATTATTAATGCTGCAGGAACTTCAGTCCTAGCTCAAGCGAATGCACAAGGGCAAAACGCTTTAAGTTTACTTGGATAATTTTTTTATAATTCTAAGGTTTATGACCCCTTTTTTAAAAGGGGTCATATATCTTTAATTTCTTTCTTTGAAATTCCTTGTTATGATCGTGACATGAAAAAAGCCGTCTCTCTTATTTTAAGATACAACGATAAAATATTTTATATTGTTCGACAAAATTATTTAAAAGCTTTTCCTGGATATACGGCTTTCCCTGGGGGAAAGGTCGATCAACAAGATTCAGTCTCTGATTTTCGTAATACATTATTGAACACATTAAAAAGAGAAGCAAAAGAGGAGCTAGGTGTAGACTTACAAGTACTTCTAGGTGAAAACTTCTCCAATCAATGCCGAATGATCGCTAAAGCAAGTTCTCCTGCCTTTAACCCTCTTCAGTTTGAAACATATTTCTTTTTGGTTGATTTAGACTCTATTCCTCATTTTGTTGTGGATGAAACAGAGGCAATGGAGTTCGGTTGGAAAGAACCGGAAGAAATTTTATATGAATATGAGTCAGGAATGAGGTTAATGATAGAGCCTATAAAAAAAATTCTTGGGCGTTTAAATCAAAAAAATGAATCTTATTTCGATTTTGATAGTCGACCTCTGGATAAGGTACCTTATATTTCTCCACTAGGGGGATTAAAGCAAGTTATGCCAAAATCAAATACAGTTCCTCCTGCCCAAAGAACGAATAGTTTTCTTTTTGGGGATAGTGCAATGACTTTGGTTGATCCTTCTCCTAAAAATACAGACGAATTGGAAGCCTATTTAGATGCTATTAAAGGGTTTAAAATTAAAAATATTATGATTACTCATCACCATTTTGATCATCATCAGTTTTCTCCACTTATCGCTCAAACCTTGAAGGTTAATATTTTAATTTCAGAAGATAGTTTTAAACGAATTAGGAAAAAAGCGGGAGAGGATTATTTTGGTTCTGTTGAAATTAACTTTTTACACGAAGAAAAAGTGATCAATTACTGGCAAGGCGAAGAAGTTAAGGCTTACGCCATTCCTGGTCATGATGAGGGGCATTTTGGTTTGGCGCCACAGTCATTACGCTGGTTTATTGTTGGTGATCTTTTTCAGGGGATTGGAACAGTTGTTGTTGGAGGTGAAGAAGGTGATATGACTAAGTATTTAGACAGTCTTAAAAAAGTTATACAAATGAATCCAGATTGTGTGATCCCTTCACATGGAATAGCGATGGGAGGAGTCAATATTCTCCAAAAAACTCTTGATCATCGTCTACTTAGAGAACAACAAGTGAAGGAACTATCCGAAAAAGGAAAAAGTTTAGACGAAATACTTCATGTCCTTTATTTTAATCTTCCCCAAAATTTGCATCGTTATGCAAGGGCCAATATAAAGGCTCATTTGGAACGATTAAAAAGGTCAAATCAGTAATCTAAGTCTTTTATTAAACTTTTTTCAAGTTCACTTATTTTGTAGGGTTTGCCTTTGACTCTGAATAACCGATCAGAAATTTCTTCAAATTTTTGTTGGTCAAATTTTATTTGAATCGGAGTAAAATAAGTCCTATTACCTTTTTCTACAAAAAAGTTTTGAATTTTCATTTTGTCAATTAGGTCAATAACTTTGAGTGTGATGCTCATATTCTACCTCCTAGATAGATTTTTTATTTGTTATTGTTATGAAAAATCTTTTGATAAAAATGGTAAAAACGCTCATAAGATTTTTCATCATTTAGTAGCCTAGAATAAATATGAAATCCAATCATATTGGAATACAGTTCATATGCGAGTTGCGAGATATTAGAATCTTTTTGGAGATGTCCTTCTTTAACAGCGAGAGAAATTGTTTTCTCAAAAGTAGAAATCATTTGGGACTGAAGTTTTTTTATATGTTGTTGGATTTTACCTGGTCTATCATCAAACTCAATTATTGATGAGAGCAAAGGGCAACCTCCGGCAAGGTAAGTATTGGACCATTCTCTCCAGTTTTGCATCATTGCATCTAATCGAGGTAATCCTCTAGGGGCTTTAAGAGCTGGTACAAAAACTTGTTTGGTGAAATTTTCTGCGGCGTAATCCATGACCATAATTTGAAGTTTTTCTTTGGACTTAAAATGTCCAAATAATCCGCTTTTGCTCATTCCTACCGATTTGGCCAAACCACCAATAGAAAGACTTTCCAGTCCAAACTTGCTGGTCAAGTCTAGCGCTGTTTTTAATATAGCTTCTTTTTTATTAGGACTTGTTGTCATATGTTAAATATAGCACGATCGTTCGTGTTTTGCAACGCAAAGTAATAATTCCTAACTATCTAAAATTACTTTAAATTAGATAGGAAAAAAGTATTAGTCATATAATAGGCAAAGGCTAAAGAGATAAGACCTAGTAATGGTGAGCCAATCAAGTAGGCCATAGTCTTTATTTTTTCTCCTTCGTGAATAAGATTGAAACCTTGAAGAATAAATGCTGAAAATGTTGTTAAACCACCACAAAAACCGATGATGATGATTTTGTATAATTGTTGAGATTGAGACTTTTGTTGTAATAAGGCCATTAAAGTCCCTGCAACTATACAACCCAGAGTGTTCACAATTAATGTTCCAGTGATATAGCTTTTGTTTAAAAAATAGGAGTCAATAAAGTATCTAGTGTAAACACCTAGGATACCAGTGACTCCTATTAATAATAAATTCATTTAATGTAGTTTTTGATTGTGAACGTAAAGACGAAAGATTTTATCTTTAGTTCTTCTGATTGAAAAATTACCGTCTTCTCTTTGTTCAATTAAGTACTGATAATAGTCAGGACAAGTGTCAGCGATTTCTAGAACTGACTTTCCTTCATGTTCTCCAAAGTCAATAACAACTGCATCTTCAGCAATAATACCTGTTAGGGGACTTACTTCTTGTTGTAAGGCCATATATTCCCTCCTTAGAATAAATAGCAAAATAATTAAAAGCAATCCTGTGCTTTTCTAATATTTTTAAATAATTTAAACCATTTGGAAAGGAAAATTTTATTTCATTAAAAAGTTCTTGAGAAATAAAACCAGAGCTTTATACTCTTGAGGATACTCGTCAGAAATAACATGTTTAAGAAGTTCGAGAGCTTTAAAAGAACTTACAGCTTTTCGATAAGGCCTGTCAGTTGTCATCGCCACGAGAATATCAATACTACTAAGAAGTACAGACTCAATTCCAGTAAGGTATTCATCCATATGTGGAACTTGTTTATTAGTGACTAATGCCTGAATTTTATAATTGAGGTAGTGATGGTTTTTTATCAAGTTTAACTGATTTAAAGATAAAGGAACTCTACCTTCAAGAATTTCCATTGAGTTTTGGGCATGATTAGCAAAGAGTTGCTTATCAAAATCACTTAGATGTGCTTCTTCGAACTTTTCTCTTGGAATAAAGCTCATGCCGATATCTTTAAAATAACTTGTTAAAAAAATCCCTTCAATTTCTTTTTCATTAAAAAGTTTTAGACTTTGAATAAAGCTTAAAAGTAGGATGGATGATAAAAGAGGTTGTTTGTATGTATAGTGATAACGAGATTGGATAATATTTTGGTATATAGGCTTATGAATATCTTTGTGTTTAGTAAGGAGGTTGCTTAGGTTTTTAGTGTTTTGAAATTGATTGGTTAAGAGCTCATCATTGAAGGGATCTTTGTATAAAGTATCCATTTGCATGGAAAGAAAGTTGGTGTGTTTTATTGCATTTTTTCTGACATCACCAATAGATAAAGAGCGAGTGAGTTTTGTTAGCTCTTCTTTGAGTTTGAGATTAATTTCTTGATAGTCCTCTTCGTAAATAAAAATTTCAGAAGAAAAAGATTTTGCATAATCAGTTATAAAGTCAGAAGTGATTCCTTCTTCTGGATGGAGAATCAATTCGAATTCTTTTTGATTGTAATAAAAGGCAGGATGGTTTAGAGATTCAATAATAAATAATTGTCCTACAAATATAGGTTTAAGTTTTAAATTCAGTCGGTTTCTTTGTAAAGTATTTAAGCTATTGAAATCCATAACTTATTATACCTTAAATCTTGGTTTAAGTCAGAGATTTCAAATTTGAATTAATGAAGTCAGAGTATTTAACTCCATAATTTTCCATCATCATGGGAAACATAGATATTTTTGTATGTCCGGGGAATGTATTGATTTCATTTAAAATGACCTCATCACTTTCTGTGACAAAGAAGTCTAGGCGAGATAAGTGCCTAACTTTTAAGCTTTGACAGGCCCTAAAAGCATATTTATTTATCTTTTGTAAGACTTCTTGGTTGAGGTTGGGGGCCTCTACATGGGTTTTTGTTTCTGAGTTTTTATTGTATTTTTCTTCATAAGAATAAAATTGGGAAGGACATTCAATCTCCCCAGGTAAAGTAATATGAAGTTTATTCTCATATTCAAAGGCTGAGACTTCTACCTCTCTTCCTTTAATCTCTTTTTCTATGATAACAAAAGGAGAGTATTCAAAAGCTTCTTTGCAAGCTTGCTTGAGTTCTTGTGTCGTTTGGCAGCGATAGCAACCGACAGAGCTACCTTGATTTGTGGCCTTAACATAAACAACATGGTGTTCTTTTAAAAAAGTTTCTGCTGTTTGCAGGGATTCATCTTTAGCGTTATGAAGTTGCATGAAAGGGGAAGTAGGCACCCCAACTTTTTCAAGCCAGACCTTAGTGGCAAGTTTGTTAAAACATAAAGTATTTGTCTCAGGATTACATCCAAGATAAGGAAGTTTTATGAGCTCAAAAAAAGATTGGATATCACCTGTCTCTCCTGGAAAGCCATGGATACAAGGGATCGCAATATCGATCTTTATTTTTTTATGAGTGGTCTGTAAAGTTCTATCAAAATTAAGTTGGCAGATTTCTCCTTGGTGTTTCCAAGTAAAATTTTTGTCAATTTCAACATCGACAACATGAAACTCATTGCTGTTTATTTGATCTTTAATGTATTGAGCTGATATTAATGAAATTTCATGTTCTGTACTTCCACCACCTTTAATGAGTAAAATATTTTTCATATATCTTCTCTGAGTTTTGCTGGAGTCTTCTCTTCATTAAGTTTTGTGACATGACTTTCTAATTCTTTCAAAGAGAGTGAATTTGTTATTTTAGAACCATAAGCTCTCATGGCCACAGTTTGAGCCTCAACTTCTTTATCCCCTAGAACGAGCATAAAAGGAACTTTTGACTTTTGAATCGTTCTTGTTTTTTTTCCTAAAGTCTCATTAGACAGATCTGTTCTACAACGAACGTTAAGTTTTTTAAGAAGTTTTTCAACTTTTAAAGCATATTCAGCATGAACTTCGTTGTTGACTGGAACAATAACTATTTGTTCAGGAGCAAGCCAGAAAGGAAAAACCCCTGCGCAATGTTCGAGATAGACACCAAAGAATCTTTCTAAAGAACCAAGCAAGGCCCTGTGAAGGACAACTGGTCTTTCTTCAATTCCTTCTTTGTTTTTGAATTTTAAATCAAATCTCTCAGGCAGCTGAAAATCTAACTGAACAGTTCCAAGTTGATAAAATCTTCCAATTGCATCTGATATTTGGACATCAATCTTTGGCCCATAAAACGCTCCATCTCCTACATTGATATGGTAGTCATATTCAGAATTATCAAGGGCCTGTTTAAGTGCTTTTTCAGCAATATCCCAATCTTCATCTGCTACAACTTTTTTTTCTGGACGAGTTGAAAGACCAATTTTGATATTTTTAAATCCAAAGTGCTTGTAGCAAATATCAAACATCTTGAGCAGCTTTGAGATTTCTTCTTGGATTTCATTTTTATCGATAAAAACGTGGGCATCATCTTGGCAAAAAGTTCTGACTCTTGTTAAACCTGCAAGAGTACCGCTTCTTTCATTTCTATGAAGACGTCCAAAGTCTGCAAAACGTAAAGGCAAATCTCTATAAGAATATTGTTTGTGTTTATACATTAACATATGACAAGGGCAATTCATGGGCTTTACGGCCATTTCTTTGTGATCATCTTCAGTAAAAAACATATCGTCAGAATAGTTTTCGTAATGACCCGATGTTTTCCATAAATTAACATCTAAAACTTGAGGGGTTATGACTTCTTTATAGTCAAATCTTTGATAGATCCTTCGCATGAACTCAACCAGTTCATTATAAATAATTGTTCCTTTAGGTTCAAAAAATGGAGAACCAGGCGCAGCTGGATCAAAAAGAAAGAGATCTAATTCTTTCCCTAGTTTTCTGTGATCTCTTTTTTTTGCTTCTTCTAAAAAGTTTAGATGTTCCTTTAATTGTTCTTTGGAATCAAAACAAGCAGCATAGATTCTTTGTAACATGGGTCTTTTTTCATCACCACGCCAATAAGCTCCGGCCGTATGGAGAAGTTTAAAGTTGAAGTTGAGCTCCTTTGTAGTTTCAACATGAGGACCTCTACAAAGATCAATAAAATGCTCCCCTTGAGTATAGTATGAAATAACTTCGCTTTCAGGGAGATCATTAATAAGTTCTATTTTATATTCTTGTCCTCGCTCAGCAAAAATTTTTAAAGCTTCTTCACGTGCAACCTCATGACGGGTGATTTTGTCACCACGCTTGATGATTTCTTTCATCTTCTTTTCAATATTTTTTAGATCTTCATCTTGAATACGAGTTTTCAGGTCGATATCATAATAAAAACCATTTTCGATCGTTGGACCTATGCCTAATTTTACGGTTTCTGTTGGATACAACTCTTGAATGGCTTGGGCCATAAGGTGAGCAGTTGAATGTCTTAGTGTATCCAAATCGTATTTACCCATTTTTTTACCTACCTTAGAATTGGGTTATTTTTAAGAGCTCAATTTAACAGGATTAAGACGCTTTATCAATCAGTTAGGAAGTATTAAACTAAATGAAAAATACATCAAAATAAAAATATGCCTTATGCCGTCCCTAAATAATTGATATTGTTAAATATGAAAAGTCAGTGTAAGAAAGAAATTCAATAAAAAATCAAGAACCTAGTAAAAACAGGCTTTTATCCATTTTACATCCTCTTTTCTTTGATGTAAGTTTTAGCCGGAGAAAGAATATGGAAAATACAAATCAATCAAAAGACTTAAACGAAAAAGACTCAGTTCACTCAGCTTACATGGCCAAGACCATGGTTATGCAAGAAGATGAAATGAAAGATTCGAGTGATTCCAAAGTAATCGGAGAGGGATACTATCGGCTTGCTAAAGTTTATTATGATAAAGCGGATTTTATTAGTGCAGAACAATTCTTTTTAAAAACCCTTGAAAAAACAACTTACCCGCGAGATGCCTTTGCAATGTTTAAGTGTTATGGATTTTTAATTAGAATTTATTCAGAAATGCTTCGTGAGGTTGAAGCTCAAGAGTATATTTCAAAAGCTGAACAATTAGTTGAGACTTTTCAAAAAGACTTAGGCTCACTTAATGGACATTATTTTTATAATGCCGGTATGGTTTCAACATATAAAGGTGACTTTAATGATGCCTTTGATAATTTTAATTTGTCTTATCAAAAAGCTCAAAAAGAAAATGAACCAGAGCTTATGGCCAAAGGACTCTTTGCTATTGCAAGTGCAACATATAACTTAGGCCGTTTTTCAGAGGCATTAAATTATTTGCATCAATTAAAAGAATTATTAAATATTTTAAAGAAAGGCTATCTTAAAGGTAGTATGTATTTACTTTATGGAAATATTTATAAGGAACTTGGAAAGTATTCAGAGGCTAATCAGTCATACGATTCAGCGATTCAATATTTACAACAAAAAAATTGTTGGAATTTGTTTGGTTATATACTTTTAGGAAAAGGTATTGTCGCTAAGAAGTCTGGAGAGTTTAACCAAGCTTTACTTTATTTTAAAATTGCAAAGAATTCCGCTAATCCAAATTATCAACGTTTAATTGGTCTTATTCAGGATGAAGTTCAAGATGTTAATGACTCTAGTGTCGACTTATATTTAGACCGTCATAACAGAATGATTCATGAAAAAAATATTGGGGCAATTGATTTTAAACATCGTTTTGTTTTATTAGAGATTCTTTTTCTTTTGGCCAAGAATCCTGGCCAATCTTATAATAAAGAAGACTTGGCTAAATCAATCTGGAAAGATGAATACAATCCGCTTATTCATGACAAACTTATATACACCTCAATTTCACGTCTTAGAAAGCTTATTGAGCCTAAGGGGGCAAATCGTAAGTATATTTTAAGAGGAAAGGATGGATACACATTTAATCCTCGTGTCAATGCACGTTTTCATAAAGAAGTTGATACATATAGCCGTAAGGTTATTGGAAATGTTGAAATGAATTCACCTGTGTAAGGTCGTTTTCATCTATGAATATCTTATTAAAGTTATTATTAGTCGTTTCAGTGTCTTGCTTTGCTCAGAGTGAAGTCAATATAAATGACAAATTTGTTTTTAAAGTCTCTCAAGAAGTCTACTCTGTTACCGAGTTAAAAGGTTATTTTGTGAGTATGAGACAATTTCATTGTGTTTATAATGATTCTCTGGTGTGGAAAGTTTTTTCGGGAATGTTTTTAAGTAAAAATGAACCTTATCTTAGTTATGAAAAAGGAAAAAATTTTTCTGATAATCAAAAAAAATATTTTGAAAGTTTATTGAAGTTTGGAAAATTACTCGTTTATACAGAATCTCAAAATATTAAGTCTATTGATGAGATAAGTCGTTATTTAATTTTTAAAGCAAAAAAGACCAAGTGCGCGCAAGACATTTTTCAGACTGAACACAAATTACATAAGTATTATCTAGAGATCTTAAAAATGGAAAAATTTTTAAGAAAACGTTTTTTACCTGCCGAAAATATTGAGTCTGTTGCTCAAAGAGATATGTTAAAAGCCGTCTCCTCAGCTAGAAATCTTATTGATTCTATTGATAAACAAGTCTCAGAAGAAGTTTATTGGTGAAAAAAGAATTTTTTAGAGTAAGTGAATGGCAAGATGAAGGCCCTGACTTTGAGCAAGTTATGGCTTTAGATAATAAGTTTTTTCCCACCCCTTGGGATTATGCGTACTGGCAAGATTATATAGGCAAAAATTTAAGTAAACTTTATATTTTCAGGATTCATCTTGAACTCGTAGGCTTTGCTTTGTTTGGAATCGATCATTTTGCTAAACAGGCCCATCTTTTAAAAATAATGATCAAGCCCAGTTGGAGAAGACATCATCTTGGGGAGTATGGCCTTAAAGAGAGTTTGACTCAATTGCAGACTTTTGGAATGAATTCATGCTTTTTAGAAGTAAATGCACGGAACACTGCGGCAATAGAGCTTTATAAAAAATTGGGCTTTCAAATTTTAACTCGTAAGAAGCATTTTTATTCCAGTGGCGATGATGCTTTTGCTATGGAATTGGACTTTATCTGCGCATTATCACTTGAATAAACTTGTCAAAATGTTAAAAAATTGATATGAATTCAATCTGTTATTGTTGTTTTACTACAGAGTGGGTGGATTTAATGATTTCCACCCATTTTTTTTATTAAGGCTTTGTTTATGCAATTAACCAAAGATAGGACTGGGATTGAGCTACGCTTATACGAGCTTGCTCTTAAAATTGTAGAAGAGCTTGGATATGAGTTATATGATCTAGATTATATTAAAGGTTCTTCAACTCTAAGAATCTTTATTATGGATCCCAAGACAAAGTCGGCGGTGATTGAAGATTGCATAAAGGTTGATCGGGCTTTTACTCCTTATTGTGAAACAGAGGAGTGGATCCCAAGTGACTTTGTGCTGGAGGTCTCTTCTCCTGGAGTTTATAGGGCCTTAAAAACAAAAAAGCATTTTGATGATGTTATAGGTGAAACGATTTTAGTGAGTTTAAGCCGAGATCTTAATGAGCAGCAGAAGTCCTCTCTCCCTGTGAAAGCTCATAAAANAAAAAAAATGAGAGGAAAATTAACTTTTGTAGATGATGTAAAAATAAATATAGATTATGAAGGCGCGAGTCTTGGCATTAGCTTTGATCAAATAAAAAAAGCGAGTTTAGACCCAGACCTTGACGGTTAAGGAGAAGATAAAGTGAACTTTTCAGAAATTGGTAAAGTAATTGAATTGCTAGGTAAGGATCGTGGTATAAAAAAAGAGATTGTTGTTGGTGCAATCGAGCAAGCTTTTTTGGTTACAGCGAGAAAGAAGTTTGGTATCCAGGGGGAATATGAAGCCAGATATAATGAAGATGATGGTGAAATTGAAATATTTCAATACAAAAATGTCGTTGATGCGGTTAAAGATCCAATTGTTGAAATTAACTATAATTCAGCTAAAGAATTAGATGAAGACTGTGAAGTGGGAGACCAACTGGGGATTAAAATTGAAGACCCAAGGTTTTCTCGTGTTGATATTCAAACAGCAAAGCAGATTATCTTTCAAAAAGTAAGAGATGCTGAAAGAGAAATTCTATTTTCAGAGTTTAAACACCGTGAAGGTGACCTTGTTACAGGTATCGTCAGAAGATACGAAAGAGGAAATGTTATATTAGACCTCGGTAAAGCTGATGCGATACTCACTCGTAAAGAAATTATTTATGGTGAAACGTTTAAGCCAGGAGATAGGGTCCAAGCTTATCTTTCAGAAGTTGTGATGACAAACAGAGGTCCTGAAATTCGACTTTCTCGAACTTCTCCTATGTTTCTTGTTAAGCTTTTTGAAATTGAAGTTCCTGAGATTCAAGATGGAACGATTGAAATAAAGGCAGCTGCTCGTGAGCCTGGGCATAGAGCAAAGATTGCTGTTTTTACAAGTGATAGAGATATTGATCCTGTTGGAGCGTGTGTTGGGATGAAAGGTTCACGTGTTCAAAATATAGTGAATGAGTTACAGGGTGAAAAGATTGATATTGTTAA
>PAKC01000030.1 GCA_002706205.1 Halobacteriovoraceae bacterium | reverse complement strand
TCAATGGGGTAGAGAAGATATTTGTTTAAGACCCCATCATAAATTTCTCTGGATATGAATCCAATTCCTTGACCTTGTTGAACACGAAAAATTAAGGGGACACAAAGATAGTAAAAAATCATTCCTTGAATCGTAAATCCATTCATAACTTTGGTCTGAGCTGATAAAAAAATGGAGTCCCATAAAAAATAGGCAATCGTTAGAGAAATAAAAGTTTGTCCAAAAAAATTTATCCAAAAGTCAGCTCTATATGTAATTAGCTGTCTAAGCTCCATGAAGAAAACTTGGACAGACCAATTTTTCATAAAGGATCCTTTTGGTTCATAATTTTTTCAATCACATCACCAATTTCTTGTTCTTTAATATTCATATCTAGAACTTCACAATGTTCAAGTAGAAATTTTGCCGCTTCCATTGCTTTGTCACGAGGTGTGTGAATACTAACTTGTCTGGAGTCAAACTCTAAAATTCCAAGTTGCTTAGGAAAGGAATCCTTTAATTGATGAAGCTCTTCTCGGTTGTTTATATGGGCCTTGATAAGTTTATTTTGGGCATACTTATTATGAAGCTTAATCAGTGAACCATCATAAATACCTTTTCCCTCTTTTAAAATACATATTCTGGGACAAAGTTCTTCAATATCGTCCATATAATGGCTGGTAAGAATCATTGTAGGATTGTGAGCCTTTCGATACTCCTTTATAAAGTTTCTTACTGCTTTTTGAGCTGATAAGTCTAATCCGATGGTAGGCTCATCCATAAAAATAACTTTGGGTTTATGTAGCAGAGCGGCCATCAATTCAACTTTCATGCGCTCACCAAGACTGAGTCGTCTAACTTGAATATTGAGTTGTTCTTTAATATTTAAAACATGGGCAAAGTATTCAATAGAGTCGTAAAAGTCTCTATGAGGAATTTGATAAATTTCTTTTAGGAGTAAAAAGCCATCCATTGCCGGAAGATCCCACCAAAGTTGAGCCTTTTGTCCCATAATAACGGACATTTTTGAGCGATAAGAGTTCTCTCTTTTCCAGGGATTAAACCCCATAACTGATACATCTCCTGAACTAGGATGGATGATACCCGAGAGGATTTTGGTTAGGGTCGTTTTTCCTGCTCCATTTGAGCCTATGAGTCCAATGATCTCACCTTGAGCAATATTTAAAGAGAAATTATCAAGTGCTTGTTTGTGAATATAGCTTCTTTTGACAAGGGATTTTACTGATCCTATAAAACCTGGCTCTTTTTTGTGAACTTTAAAGACTTTGTTTAAGTTTTTGACCTCAATCATTTCTTTTAAGTAATAACCCTTTTAGATAACTACCTTCAGGAAAACCTTTTTTATAAGGACAATCTTCTGAAAGATAATATTTGTTAACGATTTTAAGATTTAGCTTCTTTGATTCAATAATTCGTTTTAATTTATCTTCAAATTTTCTCATTGAGCACTTATGGGTATTAATAAAGGCTAGAATTTGACCTTTCTCACTTAGCACTTGTTCCATTAAGGGGAGAGTTTCTTTATAGTCTTGTAGAGCATTTGATCTTTTATTCCCATCAGAGGAGCTCGAAGGAGGATCTGAAATAATAAAGTCATACTTTTCTTTTTTATCTTTTAACTCGTTTAAAGCCTCAAGAGTTGAAGTCATTTTGCTTTCATGGTTATCTTTTTCAAGCACAGTATTTAAATTGATATTTTCTTCCAACCAGTTTAAATAGGTCTCTGAAAGATCAACACTCGTGACTTTTTTAAGTCCAAGTTGAAGAGCGTAAAGAGAAAAAGCTCCTGTATAAGAATAAAGATTCAGCAAGCTCTCTGAAGCCTTAAGTTGCTTTTCCATTTTCTTTCTTATCGAAGCCATATCTGTGTAAATTCCATGGTCATAAAATTTGCCTAGAGTGACTTTATAATCAACACCAAATTCATTGATTGTAATATGTTTAAAAGAAGCATTTGGATCTAGACACTTTGCGGGCTCCTTGGCCAGGGAACGCTTTTGAATCCAGATATTTTCATAGGTCAAATCTAAGTTAAAGTTTTCATTAATGGATTTGAGAAGTGTTTGAATAAAGTAGTCCTGATATTGATTCCAAAAATCCATATAAAACTGAATGAGAATTTCTCCATTTAAGAAATGGACATTAACGCCAGGGATTTGGTCACTTTCAGCAAAAATGAGGTAATAATGATTTCTTTCTTTTTTGTAGGGAGCCTTTGCTCTTTTATTGATAGCCACTCTGATTCGTTTTGCGAGATCATTTTTAAATGATTTCATTTGTTTTTGAAAATTACCATCAGTTGCCCAGACTCTGGCCCTAACAAATTTATGGGTTGGATCATGCAAGAGTAGTGCAAAAGGTCTTTTGCGATTTGAAGCAACTATAAAGCGCTCTTTAGGATGAAAGTTTTCAGAAAACTTATCAACTGTAATCCAAGGATGACCTTTTTGAATTTGCTTGATTGAAGTTGGGTGAATGTCATACGTTTTAATTTGTTGTCTTGTTGTGTGATACATAATTAATTTAATCGCTTTTTCGTTTGATTTTCTACTATATCTAGCATTCTTAAAACTCTATTTGTGTATCCAAATGGGTCAGAAGTATAATCTTTGAGCTTGAAGTCTTCTAATAAAGAATCAACCTCTGAAGATATTTCATCTTGAATATAGGGGTCGAATTCTAGACATAAAAAATTTAGCTTTTTGTGGATAAGTAATACTTCTTCAAAAGTTTTTTGACTCATTTCTTTTGTGAAATTTTCTAGAAAGGAGTCATTGCTCTGTGGTCGAGTCCATTCTTCCGTAATATTGTGCTTATCCATGAAAGCAATCTTTCATATGACGCTCTTGGTTGTCAAGAAAAAATCTAAGGTAGAGAGGAAATATGAATTATTTGTACGTTCTTGTTTTTGTTGGGCTTTGGTTTCTCTTTTTTCATCTTCTTGAATTGAAAAATATCATGACTCAAATTCGATTAAAGCCTAGGAATAACTATCAAGATTTTGTGAATTATATTGCTCTAGGGCGTCTTTCACAAAATGTTCCGTCTTATTATTTTTACTCCTTAGTTGTTGAAAAGCTTATCATTTTTAAGCAAAAATTTGGAATTGATGTCAAGTCGAGCTTACGAGAAATTAGAGTCGCGGCAATGAAAGATTCTCAAATGCGTAAAAAAACTAAAGAGGAATTAAGTGGTTTGTTTTTTCAGTACTTACTTATGGCGGCATTTACATGGGTTTTTCTTATAAATACGCAATTGACTCTCAATATAAGTTTTAGTTTAGTGAAAATATCTTTGTTGTTAATATGGCAAGTCGTTGGAATTGTAATGGCGATAGTTGGTAATAAAATTGCCTTTCATTCATGTTTTGCTTGTTTTAATACATATTTTAAGGCTTTATATATTTTTAGGAGTCTTCTTAATATTTCACGACCCATTTCTGAGGTACTCTTAGAGTCAAATATTTCTCAACTTCGCGATCATAAAGCATTATATTTTATCAAAAAAAGAACTCAGCTTCTAGTGACTCATATTAAGACTTATGGCTCTCTTTCACCGGAAGAATTTGATCAACTCGTCATTGAGTTGTGGGATGTTTATGATATACAGCATCGTAGATATAAGAGCTACTTAACAGTCTTAAAGTTTGTACTACTTTTTATTTTTGTTTTTCCGAGCTTCTTGTTTGGTATATTTTTAAGTCTAAATGAACTAGTCATTTAAAGTATAGACTCTTTTTATCTTATTTGTTTAAATAGCTGCGAACTTCAAAAGGATTATTTTATGAGTCAGAAAATTATTTTTTCTATGTCAAAAGTTTCTAAAACTTACCCAGGTAAGAAAACTGTAATAAAAGATATTTCGCTATCATTTTATTATGGGGCCAAAATTGGTGTTCTTGGTTTAAATGGTGCAGGTAAGTCTACACTATTAAGAATTATTGCTGGGATTGATAAAGACTATAATGGAGAGGTAAACCTTTCAAGTGGTATTTCTGTAGGTTACTTGGAGCAAGAGCCGAAATTAGACCCAGAAAAAACAGTTAAAGAAGTTGTTGAAGAAGGATGTGCAGAACTCGTCAAAATTAGAAATGACTATGAAGCTATTAATGAGAAATTTGCCGATCCAGATGCAGATATGGACGCCTTATTAGAAGAGCAAGGAAAATTGCAAGATAAAATGGATGCGTATAATATCTGGGACTTGGATTCAAAACTAGATTTGGCCATGGATGCTTTGAGATGTCCTGCTCCTGAGCAGAAATGTGGAGTGCTTTCTGGTGGTGAAAAAAGAAGAGTTGCTCTTTGTCGATTACTTTTACAAGAGCCGGATGTTTTACTTTTAGATGAACCTACCAACCATTTAGATGCAGAAACTGTATATTGGCTTGAGCGTCACTTACAAAGTTATAAAGGAACAGTTATTGCCATTACTCACGATAGATACTTTTTAGATAATGTAGCGGGCTGGATTCTAGAGTTAGATAGAGGTCATGGTATTCCTTGGGAAGGAAATTATACTTCTTGGTTAGAGCAGAAAACGAAACGACTTGTTCAAGAAGAAAAGTCAGAGTCAAAGCGACAAAAAGCACTTAAGCGCGAGTTAGAGTTCATTCAGTCATCTCAAAAAGCAAGGCAGGCCAAAGGTAAGGCAAGGATTAATAATTATAATAAAATGCTAGAAGATGCTAAAAATGATAAAAGAAATGAAACAAACTCTCTTTTCATACCTAATGGACAAAGACTTGGAAATGTCGTTATTAATGCAGAACATGTTTCAAAAGCCTATGGTGATAAGTTATTGTATGAGGATCTTAATTTTAAACTTCCACCTGGTGGTATCGTTGGTGTTATTGGTCCAAATGGTGCAGGGAAGACAACATTATTCAAAATGATTACTGGAGATGTTAAGCCAGACTCAGGTGATTTTATTGTGGGTGATACGGTTGATTTAGCTTATGTGGATCAGGGACGAGAAATGGATCCAAATAAGACAATATTAGATGAAGTTGTTGATGGACTCGATGTGATAGAAGTCGCCGGCAAAGAAGTCAATGCAAGGGCCTATATTTCTAAATTTAATTTCTCTGGAGAAGATCAAAAGAAAAAAGTTTCTGAACTTTCTGGAGGTGAAAGAAACCGTGTCCATTTGGCAAAAATGCTTAGGGAGGGGGGAAATGTTCTCCTTTTAGATGAGCCAACCAATGATCTCGATGTCAACACTTTAAGGGCATTAGAAGAAGCTTTAGAAGAGTACGCAGGATGTGCAGTGGTGATTTCCCACGATAGATACTTTATTGATAGAATTGCGACACATATACTTGCTTTTGAAGGAAACTCACAAGTGACTTGGTTTGAAGGAAATTTCTCTGATTATATGGAAGATAAAAAGAGAAGACTGGGAGATGAGGCTGAAGTTCCTCATCGTATTAGTTATAAAAAACTTAAAAGATAGATTAACAATACTGGCGTTAAATCTAATCTAAATAGATATACTTTTTGTTTTTAACTAAAATTCCAGATAAAGAATCATTTATTTGAAATCGACAACGATTTTTGGGAAAATAAATGCCATTTTGTTTGACATGAGACTTATTTAAACCACAAATTTGTGATTCTTTGTAGTAATCAAATTTTTTAATAAAAATTGTGCAATAATCACTTTCTAAAATAATCTTTGAAATATTTCCAGAAAATTGAGCTTCTGGGAAGCAAGCTAGTGAATTTAGTGAATAAAGTAGCCCGAGAAGAATAGAGATTGTTTTCATATTGATTTCCTTTTTTTGGCTATTTTATATAGAAGAAAAGATCATTTTTATAGTTAATTTTGTGTTAAGAAGTCTGCTGGTCTTGTTTGTGCTTTTTTCTATTATCCCCACCGTCGTACGTTAGTTATAAGAGGTAAGTTCTTTGACAAGGTCATAGTAAACTTCTTCCTTCTCTGAGCCAAAAATTTCTATAACTTCTTTAAGCTTTTTATTTTTTATAAAGCATACGTAGTCAATATTTTTTGTTATAAGTTTAAGAATAAGTTCAAAACTTAACTCATTATTTGAGTAGATTTTAAACAGAAGAGCGAAACGATAGATTGAGTCTAAGGCGCTATTAGCATGAATTGTACTCAAAAGCCCATTATGGCCAGTGTTCATCGCTAATAAATATGATTCAACCTCTTTACCTCTAAGCTCGCCCAAAATAATTCTTTTAGGAGACATTCTGAGTGTATATGTTAAGTAGGCATTCATTGTTTTTTGGGAGTTTGAGTCTTCTGTTAAAAGTTTTGTGGTTAAAGCATGGGGAGCAATTAACTCTTGGGTGTCTTCAATAAGTACTGTATGCTCATTTTTAGGTATGAGGCTGAGTAATGAGTTTGTAAAAGTCGTTTTCCCACTTCCCGTCGCTCCAGCTATGAGAATATTTTTTTTTGATAAGACAGCATTCGTAAAAAAATCTGGCCTTGAAGTGTAGTCTGTTAGTGGTATAACGTTTTGATTAAGGACTCGGATAAACATTTTAGAATATTTGTCAGAAGAAGCTGAGTGGTGAATAAGAGATATTCTGGTTGCATGGTTTTGAATCTTCGAATAAAAGCTTGCAAAGGGCTCTTTATAGTTCCAGTTAACCTTTTGATTTAAGGCGATCAGTTCAAAAACAAGTTCTAGATCATTTTGAGTGAGGTCAGATTCCAGTTCGTACTCTTGGTTACGTTCTTTAACAATAATATTTAGTGCATTATGGATTGCAATTTCTTGTGTATTTTCAGTTATACTAGGAAGAAAGGTGAGTTCAGTTATTTTTTTATACCACTTTTCCAAAAGTTTTTGACATAAAGGGTCTTCATCTTCACTCGATTGAAAAAACTCAGAGAGTTGTAGAATCCTTCCTTTAGATAAATTAAAGATAAAATTGTCTTTTGCAGTCTGTAGGGGGGATGGTGTATTCATGGATTTTCCTGGGTAAGTTGTGCGTAAATGATAATAGTTTTTTTGCTGTTGTTAGCATTGTGACTTTTAAAAAAATGACCTAAGACGGGGAGAGCAGCAAGGAGGGGAATCATTTGTTTGTGGCTATCATATTTGGCCAGATCAAGCTTTGCCAAAAGTTGTTTTTTGTTGGGGGATAAGATAAGTGAGCTGATACTTTTTGGGCCTTGTATACTTTCATTTATCGTTTCTGTTAGTTGTGATTTGTATTTTAGCATGAATAAATTGTTTTGGAGTGAGAGTTTGCCTGAAAGGCGTAATCCTGAAAACTTCCATTTTGTCTGAAAAGACTGCCCTTCTCCTTGAGAATGTGAGACTTGATAGGGTGTTTCTTGTCCTAGCTCAAGTGTGAAGTTGTTGTTTGGTATGAGATAAATTTCTGGAGAGGCTACGATTTTTGCTTTTAGTTTTTGTGTTTGTAAGAAAATATTATCTGTTTTTAAATTTGTTCGAGACTCACTTATGAGGGTTTCAAGTTTTGTTTCAATTCTATTAATTCCAGAGTTTAGCGATGTTGCATCATTTGAAACAGTTGCGATGATATAAAACTGTAATTTGTAGTTTTGATAGAGGTTTAGCGAATGGGTATTTTCAAATATAATATCATATTTCTCTTTAAGCTTTTTAAAAAGCTTAGAGGGAGAGTTTCCGTCTGTATATTGGCAAAAAAAGACAGTTTTTTGTTCCTTACAGCTAATATATTGAATTCCTGTCGCATAGAGAGATTGATAAATATCCGCAATAATTTCATTTTTTAGTCTTTGAGATATTCTGACATTAAGAATAATTTCATTAATTTTATTAGTTTCAATCTTTTTTAAAATGAAATAGCTTCTAAGGTCTTTAATTTCTCCATTGACGTAAATAAGCCCACCAATAACGTTAATGCTTAGCCCTGTTTCTTTTAGAGATTTTATGATTTCCATTCTCTTAAGCTGCTCTCGCTTTGATGTGATATAGAAGTTGTAATTTATCTTTTTTCGTTTGTTTTTCCATACGACAAGGTCAGTAAAGCCTAGCTTTTTGGCCTTAATGAGAATTTTTCCTTGGCTTGGAATATATTTATATTTAAGAACTTCTTGATTTCCCACTGAAAAATGACTTATTTTTCCAGTACTTAACTCTATTTGTTCGCCGCGGGACAGGAAAATATCACTTTTTTGGGCCCAAGCGTCTATTGGTGTCATCAAAACTGGAAAAAAAATTTTGACAAGTAGGGCAATTATAGATAAATATATCTGCCTAGAATTATTATTATTTAAATAACTTAAGGAATGAAATATGTCTTCAAACACTACACAAACACGTATAAGAAGAAAGCTAAAAAGAAAAAAAGCTGGTGCAAAAAGAAAAAACGCAAATGAAAATAAGGGAACAACACCTAAATTTGCTATCCATCCAGACAAGAAATAAATAATATTTATTAGCATTTTAAGGACTCCTAGTTCTTAAAAACCTTTAATGATTTTCTTATTTGATTGAGATTTATATTGGAGAGCTGTAAAAGCTCTCCTTTTTTATTTATGCAAATGAATAAAAACCTTGGGTCACGAGGTTGGCATTTTTGTTGTTTGAATACCTTAATCAGTGATTTTGGAATATTATATTTTTTCTCGAAAATATTTTGAACAAGCTTGGCCTTATTAAAATTTTGGTCTTCATAACCAATGTGAATCATTGATGCTTGTACAGAGAAGCTTATCATAAGAAGAAAGCTAAAAATGAAGTTCATAAGAATTCCTTTTTGTTTGAAATGAGGACAAGTTAAAGTTTTTATTATAGGGAAGGATCTGGAAGTCATAGTTGTGGCTGAGTTGTGGAATATATTTTTCAGGCAGATAGATAATATATTCAGCGCTTGATGTTTCTGTCTCTAGCGAATTTTCAAAATGAACTGTTTGGTCGACCCTTCTCAATTCTTCTAAAAGAATAGCGTAGGGAATAAAGAGTTTGTGATGCTTGTTGAGAAGTGAAACAGGTTTATTTTTGATAAAGTCTGTTCGCAAGTTTCCACGTATCTTAACAGACGTATATCCTGGTCTGTAAATATCGGGAGCCTCTTGTTTAATATAAGTATCTTCTACTGAGGAATTAGTGAAAAGGTACACACTAATATTTGAAAGAAGAAAAATGAATAAAAGTTTCACCTTCAATGTGTTATTTAATTTTTCCATAATGCCTTTCTAGTTTGTTCCACTTCTTTTTAAATTGTTTAAGTTGTTCCTGTTCAAAAGAATTAAGTCTTGTATTAATATTTATAAAATGCATAAAAATAATGAAGAAGAAGGTGAGAATTAACGCCCCCTCCACAGTACTCTCGCCTTCTTGAGAGTAGAGTGAATTTTTCTTGTGCGAACATTGACTTGGGTTTTTATTTGATAATTTCCCTTTTGCGTATAAATATGCCATTTCTTTTTCCTTAGCTTAGCTTGATTTAAGTGATCCCTCTTGAAGCGGTTTTTTCTGTATTTGTAGGGAGTTTTAGAGATATTAAATGAAAATGAACACTTTCTTCTTAAGTTAAAACGAATATAGTTCACATATGAAAATGCTTTAAGTCGTTGAAACTTTTTTAAATATTTAGCAGCATGTTTTCCATTTTTTCTTATTATGCTCATGAGTAGTTTTAGAGGTGGTGGAAGGATTAAGCTCGCATAGCTTATATACTTACCTATTGTTATCCATTTGAGCATCTTATTTGTATGATGAAACTGTTGGATAAGGCTTTTAGTCATGCCATTAACTTCTTTTGAACAGAGTAAGGCCTGTTGTTTCTCTTTTTGTTGTTTGATCTCTATGAGTCTTTTTTTTAAATAAAGGCTTCCTTGTAGACTTAATAAGGTAAGTAAAACGAGTCCCAAAAAAGCGGCTTGGCCATTCTGATTATTCATTATCAACATTTCCTTTTAAGGAGATAAAGGTTCGGGACAAATGATGACACCGTGAGAATCTTAAACGGCTAGGTGAAACCATTTTATTAAGCTGATGGTGAATTTTTTTCGTTGTTGCTGTATTTACACAACTTACCTTTTGTAGGGTCTTTGTTGTGTAAATAAAGCAAGAAATGAGAATACTAGTGACAATAATAAATTGAAGATAAAGCATTATCTTATAATGAGTTCTCTTTTTACTTTTCGATCTATTTGATTGATTCTTGTATCAAGAGATTTCCCAAACTTTTTTACAGCTGCTAGGCAAAAAATTCCTATTAGTCCTGTTAAAATAATGTACTCTAAAACGCCTTGTCCTTTTTGGTTTTTTAATAAAATTTTCTTTTTTGTCATATGTATATCTTCCTTTTAATAGCGAGGTCTCAGGGATTGAAACCTCTTTAATCAGTCTAGATAGTATTTTCGACTCTATTTGCACAGATAATGCCAGTGATAAAAACATTTTAAGTCACTGTATTTAAAGGGGAATATAACAACCCGTTTTAGTCGGAAGTAAAGAAGATTAACTAAATAGAAAAAGAAGAGTAAAGAAGATTGCGCTAAATTCAAGGGGGTTATAAAATAATCTTATGGAAGATAAAAATAAGCTTTTTGTATTTGAAAAAAAAGAAGTGTTTCTCATTTTTCTTTTTATTATTTTGATCGGCGTCATTTCTTTTACATTGGGAGTGAGAGTTGGCAAGGAGTTATCACTTAAAAATGATAACTATACTCAAGAGGACCTAGAAAAAATTAATCTTAAATCGGTTGATGAGGAATACGTTGAGGACGTTGTTTCAGAAGGAGAGGAGTCTGACTTTGAAGCTTCTCTTGATGATAAACAAGAAAATTTAGAAAGCCCAAGTTCCAACTCATCTTCATCTTTAGACTCTGACATCGAAAATAGATTAAGAGAAGAGATGGAAAAGCTGGCAAAGGAAAAAGTCGAAGTTCCTAAAAAAGAAGATGTTGAGAAACCTCAGACAGAAGACAAAGAGGTAGAAACTGTTGTGCCGGATAAGGAGTTATCTGTTGATAGCAGCGGTAATGATTATACAGGTAAGTATACAATTCAGCTTTTCTCTCATCAAAGCCAAGAAATCGCTCAGGACTTTGCGGATGGATTTATTGTAAAAGGTTATGATGTTATTATAAATGAAGTTATTATTCCTGGAAAAGGAAAGTGGTATCGAGTGAGCATTGGTGCTTTTGATAATATGAATCAGGCTAAAGAATATTTAGAAAAAGAAAAAGAACTCTTTCAAAATAAAAAATATATTATACAGCAAATTTAAGGGGTTTCCCTTTGATATCATCCTTCGAATAGCTCTTTGTTTATTATGGTAACATTGTAAACAAAGAGTTTAATATTCATTTTTGACTCTATCAAACACAGTATCAATATGATTTAAATAAATATTTCTTAATTGGGTATCATCAAGAGCAGACAGAAAGCTAAGGTCTGTGTCAGAGGTTAGGGGAGATTTTTCTAGCTTTTCTTTAAACTCATTTATATCTTTTGAAGTAAAAGATGACTCTTGGACCAGTTGATAGATTTCTTCTCTGGTATAGCGATTTTCTTCAATCAGTCGGTGAAGGACATAACTTGAAAGGTATCTAAAATCATTAAAAACTTTATTTTGAATGACTTCTTGATTAATAACAAGATTTTGAATGGTAGAATTTAAGCGTCTCAGCGAGTAAAAGGTTAGACCCAAATTATCAGGAAGAAACATTCTTTCTGCGCTGGAGTGACTAATATCTCTTTCATGCCAAAGAGTATTATTTTCATGAGCAATGGTAAGGTGAGATCTGATAACACGGGCCATACCTGTCAGGTTTTCACTCGAGATAGGATTTTTTTTATGGGGCATTGTAGAAGATCCTTTTTGCCCTTTAGAAAAACCCTCATAGACTTCGTTAAGGTCTGAGTGATGAAGATGTCTGATTTCTGTTACAAGTCTTTCTATAGCACTTGCTATTTGAGCGGTAATACTTATAAGTTTTAATATTCTGTCCCGAGGTATAATCTGAGTTGAGACAGGCTCTACATTTAAACCTAGACTTTCTATCGCTTCTTTTTCTATCTCAGGAGTAATAACGGTATAATTTCCAACAGCTCCTGAAAGTTGTCCTGTGAGATCTTTCTCTATGTAGTAATCAAGTTCACGGTATCGACGAGAAAATTCAGCAAAAGCAGATAAAAACTTGAGACCAAAACTCATAGGCTCTGCGTTCATGCCATGGGAACGTCCCATGCAGATAATATGTTTGGTTTCTTCTGCTTTACTTAATAGTGTCGAGCAAACAGCTTTGAGTTGTTTGTGTATTAAAAGGGCACTTTTTTTTATTTGAAGAGTTGTTGCTGTGTCAATTATATCAGATGAGGTACATCCAAAGTGAAAGTACTTAGAAATATCTTTTGGGAGATTCTCAGTAATTGAGGTACAGAAGGCAATAACATCATGTCTTGTTGTTTTTTCAATTTCATTTATTCTTTTTGGATCGATTTTAGCTTTTTCCATTATTGTTGTACTTACGCCTTGTGGAATCCTTTTTCCTTCAAGGGCCTTTGTTAAAGCCAACTCGACATCGAGGTAAGTTTTAAATTTGTTGTATTCATTCCAGATATCTGAAATTTCAGGGCAGTCGTAGCGTTCAATCATTATTCTTTCCTTGTTTAATTTAAAAAATATAGCCTAACTCAATACCAATTGAGGTCCACCCAAAAACTAATGAACGGTCATGAAGTTTCTCTTCTCCTATTTGTTCTCTTTCAACAAGGGCCCAATGGTATGAAATCTTTCCTGCATAAAAAAAGCTTGGTGAAAAGCGATAAGAGAGGAGGTATTCAGCGTTAAATCCCATTCCATTATACTTTTCATTGTCAGTTTTATCTTGATGAATAATATAATTTCCATACACACTGATATATTCAATGGTTTTTTGAAAGTTAAATGCTTCTTGTAACACCCTAAACTGATAAGCTAAGCCTACTCCAATAATATTCATCACTTGAATATTATCCCCTCTGACAGTGTTGGCAACTGAGTTTGGCTCACTCGATGAAGTTGTCCTTGGGTCTGCTATCGCATTGTATTTTGCATTGACTCTTTTGAGCTGCAATGCCCACCACAAGTTACGATAAGAGTCGGAGATTTTTTTTGAATAAGTAGCGGAAAACTCTTGAACCTTAGCTATATCTTCGTAATCATGTGACATACTGTAGGCAATACTGAGTCTATTTTTATCTTGAAATGTATAGTATGGAGAGGTTATGACACCACTATCTGTGTCGCGAGACTGAATAAGAGATTCATCTAAAAGAAACAGCTCTGGGGAAGTGTTTATTTCTTTTTCCGTAATATTATCTGGATATTCATTTTTGAGTAGGAATTCTGTGTTTCTTTCCTGATTAAAATTTTCTTGGGCCAAACCTATATTTGTTATAAAAAATAAAATATAGCTAATTTTGATTAGTCTTTTCATTCTACTACCAGCCTATCGAATTGTTCTCCTGCAAAATCATCAACTCCCATTAATGTTGCTAGAGTTAATTTTTCAAGCAAGTGTTCATACTTTGTGTTTTCAAGGTCAATCTTAGACTGAATGAGTTCATCGAGAACGTAATTGACGTCTGGGAAAGTGGTTTTGGATGCAATATAATTATCAATCGTTTTATCAAATGCTCTTTGTGCATTTTTTAATTCTTCCGATGTTGCCCGAAATTTTCGCTCGAGATAGTGGATTCTTGAATGAGTCATTCGGTTTGCGACCTCTGACTCTCTGCGAGCTTCTCTGAGTTTTATTTCACTTATCCTTTTATTATAAAAGGAAGTTTCTGTTTTTCTTGAGTTAAAAAAACCTCCACTGCCATATATTCTCCAAGACATGTTGAGGCTAGCAGCAACCTCGATATTCTTACTTTGATTAAATGTTCTGTAGGTATCCTCATAACCACTACTTGAAAAGCTTCGTTGATAGGTTCCTAGCTTAACTGAAAATTTGGGAAGGGGTAAGTTTTCCTTTCTCGCTTTTTGATAGCTTCGGCTAGAGTTTTTCATTTCAGCTTGAGCTTCTTTAATCAGTGGACTATTTTTTGCTACAAACCGTGAAGTATCTTGAATGTCTAAGCTTAGAGGTTTGTATTTTAGCTGATTGATAGGTTTAAACATTGTTTCAAGCTCATATCCTAGTATTTTAGCTAAAGACTCTTGAATTTTATAATATTGAAAGAGGCTTTCATGGTAATTTTTATGGGAGGCAAGAAAGAGTGACTTAGCTTGCAGAAATTCTTGGGACTTTACTTTTCCTAGTGTTAGTTTTTCTTTGGCAAGTCTATAAATAAATGAAGTATGGTTAAGACGTTTTTTATAGACTTGAACTATTTCACGTTGCCTAGCGAGGTTGAAGTATTCAGCAATAATTTGAAAGCGTAATTCTCGTCTTTGTTCAACAAGACTTTCTTTGGTTCTTTCATATGTTTCTTGGGCATTGAGAAATTCGAGATAATCTTTTCCCCAATTAAACAAAGTATAATCTTCAATTTCTAAACCTATAGAGCCATGTGGGGTTTGTGGGGACTCAGCATTTAAGTCAGTATCGCGATAGAAGTTGTCTACATGATGGTCTGGATTTGTTTTCATTGTCAGGTTAATATTAGGAAAATAAAAATCATCCTTTGAATCTTGATAAGAAATTTCGTTGAGTTCAAATCGGTATTTCCTTATCATTTGGAGACTATTTTTTCTTAGACCCTCTTCAATGGCATCGCGAAGAGAAAGAACTCTTGCTTTGTTATTTAAATTTAAGTTAATTTTTTTATTACTGAAGTTCTCTTCAATTTCCTCGAGATCTTGGGCCATAAGATGACTAGACGGCATAAATAATAGGTAGCAAATGATAAATATATACATTTTTGTCCCAAATTAAACTTGTGTGCTAAAAAAGTCTAGCATCGTAAAATTAGGACGAAAAGAAAAAACTTTAGCTTAAAGAGTTATGCCAGGGCAGCCTTTTCTAACAATATTTTCTTCCATCGCTTTTATTCTAATTTGAGTTAAGCGGACGGTATTTTTTAATTGTGTTTTATTAAGTTTTAATCTTTGCTTGACCACTTCCTGATTGTCTTTAGCTCTTTCTCTTAGCTTTTCATTGCGCAATAACATTGTATTGAGCTTTTGTTGGTATTTGATTTTTTCATTTCTTTCTTGCAGTAGTGATTTACATCTTCTCGATATAATGGGGTCTTCTACTACAGTATTTGATGAGCTTTGGGACCACGAGATTTTAGGGCCTATAAATATAATACAAATAATAATGCTGAAAATGATCTTCATAGATGTATTGTACAAGATCATATGGAAAATGATAGGGTGCAAAAATGACTTGATTTCTCTAGAGATAGACATGGCCATATGAAAGTATATTCGTTAAAATTTAGATGTTTATAAAGAGTGTAAATTATGTCTAAGTATCTTATTTTAGTTCCGGCTCGCTTTGGGTCGACTCGCTTTCCTGGAAAGCCTTTGGCAAAGATTTCTGGAAAGCCAATGATTGAGTATGTTGTGAACAATTGTCAGCAAAGTGGCTTTGATTATGCCGTGGTTACTGATAATGATGAAGTTGAGGCCATCGTAAAAGGTTTCGGTGGAAATATTGTTAGAGTTGATGATGAAGTAAGTACAGGTTCAGAACGGATAGCACTAGCTTATGAGCGTTATTTTTCTAACTCCGGGTATGAATATATTATTAATGTTCAAGGTGATGAACCTCTTTTAAAAGGAGAGATCATTCGCCAGATTGGACAAGAGCATGGAGACTCTTCTTACGATATTTTTACTGGCGTTAAAAAGCAAAGTTCAGAGAATAAAGATTATTTAAATCCCAATATTGTAAAATGTATTTGGTCAGATCAAACTCAGCAGTGCTTGTATTTTTCTCGAGCAGCAATTCCTTATGTTAGAGAGGAAAGAGAACATTCTTGGTTTCAGCATATTGGAATTTATAGTTATACAACACAATCGCTGCAGAACTTTGTAAAGCTTAAGGCTTCTTATTATGAGGAAGTTGAAAAGTTAGAGCAGCTACGAGCTTTGGAGAGTGGGCTTACGATTGGAGCAAAGAATTTAAATATTAACCTCGTTGGAGTTGATACACCTGAAGATATTGAAAAAGTGGAAAGGATAATAAAGTGAGTAAAAAAAATAAGAAGTATATTTTTATTACAGGAGGTGTTTCTAGTTCATTGGGCAAGGGATTAGCAGCAGCTGCTATTGCGTCTTTGATAGAAAGGCGTGGTATTTCTGTGAACATGCTAAAAATGGATCCCTATATAAATGTCGATCCAGGAACGATGAGTCCGACTCAGCATGGGGAGGTTTTTGTCACTGATGATGGAGCAGAAACAGATCTTGATTTAGGTCATTATGAACGCTTTACAAGCCTTACTTTGTCTCAAAAAAATAATTTTACCACTGGACAGGTTTATTTAAGAGTTATTGAGAATGAAAGAGAGGGAAAGTACCTAGGAAAAACTGTTCAGGTTGTTCCCCATATTACAGATGAAATAAAAAGAAGGATTCACTTAGCGGCTGAAGACTGTGATCTGCTGATAGGGGAGATCGGAGGAACAGTTGGTGATATCGAGTCTTTACCGTATATGGAGTCGATTAGACAGTTTTCACATGATGTTGGTAAAGAAAATGTAGTTTTTATCCATCTTGTTTTAATTCCTTATTTACAAGCGGCTGGAGAGTTAAAGTCTAAACCAGCACAACATTCAGTTAAGGAGCTTAGAGAGATTGGTTTGTTCCCTAATGTCATTCTTTGCCGGGCTGATCGAGATATTGAGCAGGATATCTTAGATAAGATTTCATTATTTTGTAATGTTCCAAAGGATAATGTTTTTAAATCGCTGGACTTAGATTCAATTTATAAAGTTCCTTTAGAATTTTATAAACAAGGCTTGGATTCAAAAATTTGTGAATTGTTAGGTATTTGGTCCAAGGCTCCTAATGTAAAAGATTTGGAGCAAGTTATATATAATGTTGAAAACCCTAAGTCTAAAATAAGAATTGGTATTGTAGGAAAATATACGGACTTAATTGAGTCTTATAAATCCTTGGATGAAGCTTTAAAGCATGGGGCCATCGCCAATCAGGTTGAACTGGAATTAGTCTATATTGATGCTGAAGAGGTGGAGTCTGGAAATCAATCTGATCTTAACTCTGTCCACGGAGTTCTCATTCCCGGAGGCTTTGGGCAAAGAGGTACTGAAGGTAAAATCGAAGCTATTAAATTTGCTCGAGAAAATAAAATCCCATTTTTTGGAATTTGCTTAGGAATGCAATTGGCCATTATTGAATTTGCGAGGAATGTTTCAGGAGTTGCTAAAGCAACATCTATGGAGTTTAGTCAGCAAGGAGAATTTGTTGTTCATTTTATGGAAGGACAGTCTGAAAATATGGCGAAAGGTGGGAGTATGCGACTTGGAGCCTATGATTGTAGTTTGGTAAAAGGTTCACTTGCTCACAAAATTTATGGAGAACTCGATATATCGGAAAGACATCGACATAGGCTTGAGGTGAATAATAAATATATTAAAAAATTAGAAGAGTCAGGAATGGTTATCTCCGGAAAAAATAACAAGTTAGACTTAGTTGAAGTTATAGAGATTAAAGAACATCCCTATTTTATAGCATGTCAATATCACCCTGAGTTTAAATCGAGACCTTTTCATCCTCATCCTCTTTTTAAAACATTTGTTGAGGCTGCATATACTAATTTTAAGGAAAAAAAATGAAAGAAAAAATGGATATTTTTATTGGGCCATGTGTACTTGAAAGTGAAAAGCTCGCTTTGGAAGTTGCGGATTTTTTAGTCAAAGAATTGGAACCATATAAAGATAAGATTCAACTTAACTTTAAAGGCTCATTTGATAAGGCCAATAGAAGCTCAATTGACTCCTATCGTGGTCCTGGGATTGATGCTGGCTTAAAGATTTTAGAAAGAGTTAAAAAAGATTACGGACTACCGACTTTAACTGATTTTCATTCTCCTGAGCAAGCTGATCTTGTGGCCAGTGTTGTCGATACGCTACAGGTTCCAGCTTTTCTTTGTAGGCAAACGGATATAATTGTAGAAGGCGCTAAAGCTTGTAAAAGATACGGAGGAAGACTGAAGGTTAAAAAAGGCCAGTTTCTGGCCCCGGCAGATACTAAAAATATTGTCGAAAAAGCAGCAAACTTTATTTCGCTAGAAAATATTCTCTTAACCGAGAGAGGAACTAGTTTTGGTTATAATAATTTGATTGTTGATATGGCCAGTTTTCAGATTATGAAAAGCTTTGGTGTAAAGACCATTCACGATGCGACTCATTGTGTTCAAATGCCTGGTGGGTTAGGCAAATCAACTGGAGGCAAGCGAGATCAAATATTTACACTGGCCAAAGCTGCCGCAGCAGCGGGGGCAGATGGCTTTTTTATGGAAGCTCATCCCGATCCTGAAAAAGCTCTCTCAGATGCGACTAGCCAGCTACCTTTAGAAAGAGTGAAAGAGCTTATTGATATTATTCTTAAAATAAAAGAAGTTGTATGATGAATCAAAAAAACTCAGATTTGAGAGAAATTGCACGTTTGTATTGTGATAAATTAGAAAAAATTAAACTATGCCTTTTTGATGTTGATGGAATCTTAACTGATGGTCGAATCTTTTGGGCATCAGAAGAGGTTGGCTTTAATAGGCAGTTTCATACTCATGATGGCTACGGAATGAAAATTTTAATGCAAGCAGGACTTGAAGTTGGGATTATTACTGGTGGAGATTCTTTAGGAGTGAAAAAGCGTTTTGAAGCTTTAGGTATCAATTATCTTTATATGGGAAATGAAGATAAGCGCAAGGCTTTTGCCCAGATCCTAGAAAAGGCTAAAGTTTTACCTGAAGAAGTTTTGTATATTGGAGATGAATTTTTTGATCTTCCTATTTTAAAACAGGTAGGTTTTTCGGCCACCGTCCCTTCGGCAAGNATTGAAATTAGAGAAGTTGTGGACTACGTCACAATAAGAGATAGTGGCCATGGATGTGCAAGAGAGGTTATCGATCTTGTAAGACATGCTCAAAAGATTGTCCCTAAAATAGAATATTAGTATGAGTTTAGGAAAGAAATTATATAAATCTAAAGCAATGGTGTCTGTACAATTCGTTATTGATTTTATTGCTTGTATTTTATTTTTAAATTTGTACTTCCAAACTTTTAAGGACCCTTTATTTATTAAACACTTTACTCCCCAGTTTAATGACGTTTTAGACTTTCATCTTATGTATCCACAAAACTTGATTGTTTATCTTATGGCCGTGCTCACACCTGCTATTTATTATGGCCATATACGAGGAGTTGTTTTGTATGAAAAAGGGATTGTTATAAATAGGGGCTTGCCCTTTTTTAATATGGCCATCCCCTATAGTATGATAGAAAAATATGAAGTTATTTATAAAAAATACTTTATCTCAATTAAAAGAAAAGATACTCAAGATGAATATATGTTTACTGTTAGAAACATAGACCGAGCAGTGGCCATTTTTGATCAACAAGGAATTAAAGGGGACTTAGGGCATGCTTCTGCTGGCCATATCAATTCTCATAAAAAGCTTATTTTTATTTTCTTTGTCTTAGGAGTTTTAATCTCTCTTGTTCAGTATTCAGGTTTTGTTGGAGAAATTTTTAGGTGAAGTATAACTCGCAGCCTTAATTAAACGGTTTACAATTCCTGAAAAGTCTTCTTGAACAAGATACTCCTCTTTGAGTTTAAAAATTAAACAAGAATGGGTTTCTTTATCGAGTTCTCTCATCTTACTATATAATTGCCTTGCAGCAATGGCCGGTTTATCAGGGATATCCCAATAAAGAGGATTTTTAAAAATAGTATTGGGGATATGACCCTTTTCAAGGTTATGACCAATTTGAAGGACAAGAGGGCGTTTGGGCATATAATGATGTTTTAGGTGTCCAGGAGCAATCGGGCTTTCATGGTAAGTGACGGATATATCGAGCTGATGATCTTTTAAAGTTTTTTCAATATCACTTTTTTGAAGCATACCAGGTCTATAGATTAAAATTTTATTGTTTTCTAAACCCAAGATCGTTGATTCAATACCAACCTGACATTTTCCACCATCAACAACAGGAAGATCTGGAAATTCTTGTTTAACATGCTGGTAATCAGTGGGCGAGGTTTTTGTAAACTTGTTTGCACTGGGAGCGGCCAGAGGTGAATGAAGTTCTTGGATAATTTTAAGGGTGAGAGGATGATCAGGCATGCGTAAACCAACAGTTTGCAAACCAGAAGTAATTGTTTCAGAGATACTATCGTTTTTGGGGACAATAAAAGTCACTGGACCTGGCCAGAACTCTTTGGCCAATATATCAAAACATGTAGGCCAATGATGAGTGCAAGATTTTGCTTGCTCAATTGAGCTCACATGAACAATCAGTGGGTCAAAAAATGGCCTTTCTTTGATTTGAAAGATTTTCTGGATAGCAGCTTGAGAGTTGATGGAGCCTGCAAGTCCGTAAACGGTTTCGGTTGGCAAAGCAACAACACCACCTTCTTTTAAAATTTTGACAGCTTCATCAATATTTGTCATTAGTCTTCAGTATTAATTGGTGTGACAACATGTCCATTATTAAACCTATCTATTACACCAAGACCTGTGAATTGACCAGATTTAAAGAAAGTTTGAAAGTTTTTTCCATCAGCTGTTTTCGCAGTCAAGTCTCCATGAAGAAAGATATTTTCGGCTCCGAAGAGGCGAGTTAAGTCATTTATAGATTTAGAGCGTGAAAAATAGTATCCCATAAAATGTTTAAATTTAATGAGGTCTATATGATTATATCGTTCCAGGTAATTAATATATTTAAAATAACGTCGGAGTAGGTTTTGAGCGCAACGTTGTGGTCCTCTAAGTATTTGGTGTGAAAGTCTACGCCTTTGGCTTTCGTTGTAAAACTTTCTTCTGTCGTAATTTCTGACTCGACAAATATCAAGGGAAGCCTCAATAACTTTTTTCACAGGTAATCGATTAAAGAAGAAAAGTGCGTTAGAGCCGACCTCCAGAGTTGAATTAATCGTTATCGGTCCACGAAGTTTTTCATTTTTTATTTGGGGGCTAACTAAGCTTGCAATATTTGTCAGTCTACTGGCATAACGAAGAGCCGCTTTTTTATAAGTTCTTTGGTACCATTTATGAGTCTCGGCTACGAAAAATTTGTGTTGAAGACGTACAGAAAAATTATCTTCATTGTAGACATTAGCAGCTCCAAGCTCCTTCATTTGTTCATATTCAATAAGCATTTTTTTATTAATTTCAGCTTTGTTTTTAATGGCCGTCTCAAAGTTAAAAATTCTTTTAATCAGAGAATGAAAAAGCCTACTGAAAAAATTTTGAACATATTTAATGGATTCAGAGTAGTTCTTAAAAAATGTTTTTTCCACACCATTTTTAATGATTTTAATTTGCTCTGTTGCTCTTTTTTTCATATTTCCCAGCAGTAGAAAATTAAAACGCGAATTAAGATTTTCTTTCATTCTTTCTTCATGCCCTGTGATATTATCACTCCAAAAATTTACTTCTGGCTTTCCTTTAATCATCGAATGAAACTCTGAGCGCATGAAACGATCATGATTAATTTTAAAACGATCAGGGTTATAGAAACTTAAGTAGGTTTTACTTGTGTTTCCATATTCGTATTCCAGATCATAGGAGAGGAGTAAAATATTAAGTAAATTAAAAAAGTCGTATTGAAGACTTAGGTGTGCACCTGTTGAAATGGTTTTATTTTGCTTAATTGAAACACGTAGAAATTCTTCTGGTTTAGGATTATCTTGAGGGCCTAGTCCTTGTAACATGACTTCATTTTTATAAGCTGTTTTGGTGAGAACTCCGGCTTGGAGTTCTAAACCGTTTCCGGCTGGCGCTCTAACCACCCCACCTGCATTATAAGTAAAAATATCGGTTTTTTTCATAACCTCGTAGGGAGAAATACTGAGCGCTCCTTGAGGATTAAATTTTAAAAAGGAGAGAAAGAGTTTTGAAAAATCAGACTTTAGTCCTTTAAGGTATGTGTCAGCAAAGTGATAGTGATGATATTTCCTGGTAAAGGTAACACCTGCAAAGGCACCAATTTGACTTTTAGAGACTTCAAGTAAGTTTTTTTGTTTAAGCTTAGATAAAAGAGTTGCAGCTTCGACAAAAATTGTAAAAGTATCATGAACAATCCATCTGTCAGTAAAAAGCTCAGGAGCTATCTCTCGATTAGCTGTCACATCATAATTAAGCATAGGCTTATGCCAAGTAAACCCGCTAAAGTTGAGGACTCCTCCTCCTAGGTCATGATTTTCAATGAGTTTTTCTGTTTGGCTAAGTCCTATATTTTTATATTCACCTCCAAGTATTCCCGTGAGTTCATTAATAAGGGGAGAGATATTTGGCGACTGTTTTGAAACTTGACCTTGTGAATTTATATCTTGAGTCTTTAACCCTCTAATATTTTTAGACTTTTGAACTGTTTCAAATTTCTTTTTAAGTTCACCTTTAAGCTTAAAATGTTTAAATTCGTAGGCATGAGCTTGGTTTATTCCAAAATAAAACAGACCGGTTAGGATAATGAGCTGTATTTGTAATAAATTTTTCATATCATCCTTGAGTTTTTTGTATGTTAAATGCTATAAATCCGATCGGAGTGTAATATTGAAACTTAAGGCAATTTTTGCCTATGCAGTGAGAATAGATATGGATACTAAGAAATTCAAGGCATTACTTGATGAACAAATGAGTTGGCCAGATTATTACAATTTTAAATTTATTACAAAAACTGAGAAAAAACATCTCTTATTAGAGGAGTTATCAGATCATTCTATAGATGAAAAACAGTCAAGAAATGGAAAATATACTAGCATAACAAGTCGAAAAATTCTTTATTCTTCCGAAGAGGTTATTACAGTCTACAAAAGAGTAGGTCAGATAGAAGGTGTCATTACGCTTTAAAATAAAGGAGATACACCATGTATGGATATGCCCTAGTTATTGGTGCTGGTGCCTTTGGGACAAGTATTGCTTCGGTTTTGAGTGAAAATTTTGAAACAGTTTACTTGAAGGTACGATCTCAAGATATTTATGATTCGATAAAAAATGGTGAGAACTCAGTTTATTTACCTGGACAAAAATTACCTGGAAATTTACGGCCAGTTTTATCTTGGGAAGAATTAGACGAACTGGTGAAGGATGAGCAACCTGAGCTTTTAGTTAATGGGCTCCCTACTGGTGCCATTCATTCATTTTACTCACAAAATCAACAACGTATTGCTAACTATCTTAAACAGAAGATCCCTTTTGTTTCTATTTCTAAAGGGATTGACCCTGATACTTTAGAATTATCAGATGATCTTTTTCGGGATTATTTTCCTTATGAGCAAGACTATATTACTTATCTTTCTGGGCCTTCTTTTGCTAAAGAGATAGTGGATAAACAAATTACTCTCGTTGCCCTTGCTGGGAAAACACCTGAAACTTTACTGGATGTTTGCAGTAAAATGGGAACCGATTATTTTAGATGTATGCCGACCTATGATGTAAAAGGTGTTTTATTGGGAGGGGCTTTAAAAAATATCTTGGCCATTGCTGGTGGAATTTTGGAAGGTTTAGGATATAACCATAATACCAGAGCGGCTTTAATTACAAGAGGGATTAATGAAATGCTTCGTTTTGGAAAAGTCTTTAATGGAAGACCTGAAACTTTTTATTCTTTTTCAGGAATGGGAGATTTGATTTTAACCACAACTTCTTCTTTATCTCGAAATAAAACTTTTGGGCTGGATATTGCCAAAAGTACCAGGACTCCAGAAGAAATTATTAACTCTCAACGTTCTGTAGTTGAGGGATATAAAACAACAAAAGCGGCTTATAATCTGGCCAAAAAATATCATATTCGAGCTCCCTTATTTAATGGTGTTTATAAAATTCTCTATCAAAACGTTGATCCTAGAGATGTTCTTAAACAGTTAATGAAGCTTCCTATTCAATCGATAGAATGAGCATAGAAGTGCTTACTATTTGAGGCAATATTTAAAAATTCTTAATATTTCATCTTGTTGTGATTTTTATAAGTCCTAGTAATTACATAGTTTTTAAGTTTTTTATTACAATGTTGTGCAGGGTGTTACGATAATAAATATGAGGTTGAGATGAAATATTTCATTTGGTTTATTGTTTTAAGCTTCCTTGTTTCTTGTCAGAGTGAAGTCAAGATTGAAAGTTATGTAAGTGATGCTCAACGAGCAAGGGGACAGCTATTTTATGCCGAAACTCATCCTCTAGGAACTGGTCTTAAAGTTGATCAGCTAGATTTAAATCTATCTGATTCACAAACACTTTATGCCATTAAAAGAAATGAACAGGGAGAATTTGTAACTAATTCGTCTGTTTCCTGGAGCCTTAGTGGGGCGGTAGGGAGTTTAACCATTCAGTCAGGGGGAAAGTCAGCTATTTTTAATGCAACAAATGTAGGGAGTGGAGAAATTCGTATTATAGTAGATAATGAAATTGTTCAAAGAATTAGCGTAGATGTTCTTTATAATGAATTAAATGTTTCCAATCTTGTTGTAAGTTCGATTACAAGTTCATCTTTTATCGCAACTGTAGATGTAGTAGGAGGAACTCCTAGTGCCAATCATGAGTTATTTTATTGTAATGCCACTCTTACTCCTGGATGTGATCCATTAAGTGGAATTCGTTCTGTTATGGGCCAAGTAGGGGCGACCCAAAGTATAGCGATAAGTGGGCTGAGTAATCCTACGGATGATTATAATATTGCTGTTCGCTCAACAGATTCAGTTCCGGTTAATGGAGCTTTATTGAGTAGTAATTTGACTTTAATGGGGGAAGCGATTTCTATTTCAAACTTAGTGATTACAAATCCTTCGCTTAGTGGAATGAATCTGACGATTGATTTTACAGGTGACTCAGAAGCAAGTGCTAGTGTGAGCGCTTATTATTGTAACGAAACGGATAGTCCTGGATGTGACCCTTTAAGCGGTGATTCAATTGTGATGACACGTGGAAGTTCGACTTATTCAGCTTCCATTAGTGGGTTGAGTTCACCTTTCGATGAAGCTGATGAGCTTAATATAAGAATTGTTGCTGTTGATAGTGATGGAGTTTCAGGCTCTCCCCTTAGTGATAGTGATTATTTAGCAGACTTAAGAGTAGACAATCTTTCTGGGAAAAACTTTACTGCAACTTCATTTGATTATTCTGTTGATATTGTAGAAACAAATACCAATGCATCAGCAACTTTATTTTATTGTAATGAAACTGATAGTCCCGGTTGTGATCCTCTTGCTGGGAATTCTGTCTTTATGGTTAGAAATGGAGCTAAGTTTGAAGGTTCAGTGACAGGTTTAACTTCTCCAAATGACCTTGGAGATCTTTTAAATATTCAAGTTGTCGCTTCTGATCCTGATGGTGAAATTCATTTGGAGAGCATGAGTGAGACGAGAAGATTAACAGATATTTATTTTTCCGAAATAGACTTTAATGTTATTAATATTGATAATTTTTATGCATCGGTTGATCGACTTAATGATACAAATGATACAAATAGTAATTTAGATATAAAGCTTTATTGGTGTAATGAAACAGATAGTCCTGGCTGTGATCCTTTTATCAATGGAGGCTACGATACAGTGGGAGGCTGGTATGAGTATGGGTTTGATGTTCAGGGATTAACTGAGGACCCGGGTGACACCATTAAGGTAGGAATTCGAGCTATTGATCCCGATGGATTGTATGTTGAAACAACCGATCTAGGAACAACTGTTGATATTGTATCTTCTTTTGTCATACCAAATCCTGTTACAATTTATCGTTCTGTCGGTCCTGGGCAAACAACAGCATTGGATACAAATGCAACTGGAAACTTAACTATTTCTGGAGGCACGAATGCAAGTTTTTCTTCGGATGTCTCAAGTCAAATTGGAGTAGGAGATGCTCTTTTTTATGATACAAACGGAGATGGTACTTTAAACTTTTTGGCCTTTATATCCGCAAGAGTTTCAAATAGCTCCTTTACAGTTCAGTCTGTCACAGGTGGGAGTGTTGCTAACCTCTCAGCTCCTTACGCTTGGAAAATTTACCGATCTTATACGAGTGTTTCTGATGCTGTTAGTGGAAGTGAGAATTCGGGAATAGCTTTAGATTCTAATATTGATGGAAGTTTATTAAATTTTGATAGTTGGAGTGGGGGAAAGGATATTAGTGCACAAACAGGTTCAGATGAGCATTGGTTTTTTGCTTTATATGCTGGAGTTCAAGCAGACACTTCTGGCTTTTCAACTAGTGGCTGGACAAAAGATCGAGCACAAAAACTTTCTTTTGTTGTTGTGAAGGATCCTGCTCATGTTGGGATATCACAAAGACATTCTGGTGTTTGGGATAACTCAAAGTATAGACTCGTGGTCTCAGACGCAAATGCCATAAGAGTTGAAACGAATAGAACAAGAGTTTCCGGGTTGCAAGTCGAGTTAGCTGGAACAACTGATAATAACTATGTTTTGAATAATAGAAATAATGCTGAAGGGATAATCAGTCATAATATTTTTAAAGCCACGAGTATAGGTGAAAGTTTAGATGGAATTATTTATTATGATTATGGACAAAGAGGCTTAAAACGGACTTTCTTTTATAACAATCTCATCTATAATTTTTCAACACCTTCTTCTGTAGCGGTTAATGTCGATTGGCAGTCACAAGGAAGCGAGTCAGGTTGGTTTTATAATAATACGATTGCAAATAATTATCGAGGTGTTTACTGTTCAGCCTATCGCGGTTGTAATTTGGTAAATAATATTATCGTAGGTAGTGAGGATTATGATATTAACTCTAGTGGCGGACTGTATAGGGCTTATCATAATATTATTTCTGATACATCTCTTGCCACCCAATCAACATCTATTAGTAAAGTGGGAAATATTTCAGCTGTTTCTGTAGGTGCATTATTTATTGATGCTAACTCTGAAGATTTTAGAATTCCAAATGCCTCCTCTGCTCAAGTTGATGCCGGCTTTGACTTAAGTTCTGATTTTAGTGATGCTATCGATGGGTCTAGTCGTGATGTGAATTTTGATATTGGTGTTTTTGAGTATTAAAAAGAACAAAAGATATATTATTCGTTAATCATTAAAGAGCTATCTCGTTATTATTGTAATTTTTACTTCCTATTTTTTAATTAACTCATTGGAAGTACACTTTTTGTGAAAAAAGTTTTTATTTTTTGTGAAAAAAGCTTGCCAGTTAATTTCGGCCAACCTATAACCCTCCTCAACAAAGAAACTTAATAAAGCAAAAAACAAATATTAGGAGGTAGCTTTATGAAAAAATTAGTAGCAACATTAGGATTATTAGCAGTATCAACAGCTGGTTTCGCAAAAATCATCGCTGAAGAGCCAACAGTAATGACAACTCAAGGTGAAGCAGTTAAAGTTTCTAACCTTTGTGTTAATGGTGATAAAGTTGAAACAGCAGCAGAAATGTCTTACTGTTTAAAATCTGAAAGAGTATTCGTAAGAGATGGAAATGAAGGTCAAGCTGATGGTTATTTTGAAACGAGATGTTTAGAGTCAGCTTATGGAAAGCTTTCACACCCAATCAACTACATGAAAGCTGTTTGTAACAGAGAAAGATACAGAGATAGTGGTACTCCAATGCTTTCTGACTGTACTTACACTTACGTTCCAGCGGTTCTACCAACTTCTTACACATTCCCTGTTTACAAAACAACAAGTAAGATGGACGAAGTTGATACGACAACTGGTCAAGGTGTAAAGTTTCTTTACAACAGAACAGTTACTCTTCCAACTTGTAACTAATTATTTTAAATAGTTAAAAGAGATATTGGCCGGGATGAATATCCCGGCTTTTTTTTGAAAAAAATGACAATAAAAAATAACTTATCCATTCTAGACTTTGAGTCTCATGTTGATTATCTCAACTATGTTTTAAAACAAGTTAATCAAGATGGAAGCAAAGTTCTTACACTTGAGCGGTGGGCAAAAAGACTTGGTTATAAGTCTCCTTCCTCTCTTTCGATGATTTTGAAAGGCCAGCGTTTACCAAGTCAGGAGTTGGTTCATTCTATTGCAGATGATTTAAATTTTACGGCCGAGGAACGTCGTTATTTTGATTTATTAGTAAGGCTTCAAAAGCAAAAGAATAAAGGAAAAGACGTTTCAATTACTTTAAAAGAGTTGTCAAAGCTGGGAAAAACAAATCAACATGTCGTAAATTTAGATGAATTTAATTTTATTTCAGATTGGCAACATTTAGCGATCAAGCAATTAGTGAGGACGAAAGAATTTGTTGAAGATACGAAATGGATAAGTAAAAAATTAGGTGGAAAAATAACACCTGCACAGGCAAGAAAGGCCATAAACTCTTTATTGAAACTCAAGATTTTGGAGCGGACAAAATCTGGGAAATTATTTGTGGCCAGAGATAGTTTGGAAAGTACTAATGACATTCCATCTGCAGCGATTAAAGATCATCATAAACAAATGATGATGAGGGCCATTGAGGCGATTGATGAGCAAGTAGTTGAAAAAAGGCAGATGAATAGTATGACTTTTCGGATTGATCCAGAAAAAGTAGCAGAGGCCAAAGAGAAAATAATACAATTTCTCTATCAGTTTAATGAGGACTATGCTATTGAGGAGAAAGGAGGGGAAGTTTACCAACTTAACCTACAGCTTTTCTCTCATGTAAAAAGTGAGTGATAAAAAAAATATTTAGGGGAACTATGAGAAGTTTAAAGAGAGTGTTTTCAGTTCTAGTCTTTGTTGTTTTAACAAATGCCTATGGGAGAGGTGGAGATATTATTGGAAATGGAGGAGGACTTGTCGAGTCTAACTTTGTTCACGCCTACTCTCAATTAAGTAAAATAATTAAAGGATGTATAAAACAGTCTTTCTGTGTCGAAGATCCTCAAGAAAGAAAAGATTTAATTAAAATTAAAAATGGTGCACTTGCAAATGCTCAGAATATTAAGCGTTTAATTTTTGCTTCTGAAAAATCACATCCAGGGTTATTTTATACCCATGATGTAGATAAGGTGAGGTTGGCGGTCACTGGGTTAAAGGCAGATTCTCCAATATATGTAAATCTGGATCTTTTATATAAAGATGAAAATGGTAGAGAAGTTCCAGCAATGGAGTATGGGGAAATCGTTGCTATTTTGGTACATGAAGCAGGTCATAATGTGGGGCTTAAGAATCATACATATTTAGATTATTTAGGAAGTTTGGTGAGACGTTTTATCGAAACATCAGTAAAAACTGATCGAATTCAGCTAAATAAAGTTGAATTTAGTCTAAGCTTTTTTAAATATTTCTCGCAAGATAAAATAGCTGATTTCTGGATTTCTTGGAATGAGCAGGAAGAAAATATTTCTGAATATCTTTATAGCAAATATAGCTGTGAGGATGGAACCAAGCCAACCGGTATTCAATACGAAAATTATCATCAGGAAAGGCTTATTCAATTAGAAGATGTTGATGTTATCCCAGTTAATGTTTGGGCAAAAATGATCTGTTCTGATGGAGTCCTTACATTTACTGAATATTTGGATGTAAAAGCTAATCTTGTTTATGAAAAATCAACTCAAGATTATAGTATATCTCTATACTTTGAGCGATTTTAAATAATTTGAGTTTTCTCTCTATTCAGTTTAAATGATTTTTTATTTTACCAATCGAGATTGTTTCTCCTAGTGAAATCACTTCACCATTTGGTTTTTGTAAAAAATAAGCTGGAACTCCAACAATATTATGCTCCCTTAAAAACATGGTGATCTTTTCGTCACGCTTTGTCCAGTCACCCTCAAGTAAAGTGATTTTGTGTTTTTGAGCGAGTTCCTTGAATGCATGAGTTTCTAAAACAAGCTTTTTATTTACTTTACAAGTTAAGCACCAAGTCGCTGTAAAATTAACAAAAACATAAGAACCTTTGGCCTGTTCCATTTGTTTTCGACTCCATGGGGTCCAATTTTTTGTTGTTTGCGCAGATGAGTTCAGAGAATTATCATTTAAGGTTAAAAGAATTGTTTTTTGAGCTAAAACAAAAATTAAAATGGTACTTAAAATTGTGTAGATTAATCTTTTAGAAAGAAATTTTCTTAAGTAAAAGATAAAAAAGATACTTGTTAAAAGCAGGCTTAAATAAATTCCAATATCAGCATAGTTAACGAGTGAGAAGAAGACATCCAAAAGCCATACAGCAGTTAAGATCAAACTGATAGCAAGAATTTTCTTAAGTTTATCCATCCATAGGCCAGGTTTAGGCAGAAAACGAATCATTTTGGGAAAAAAACCAGTTAAAATAAATGGAAAAGCAAGCCCTAGTCCAACAAAAGTGAAGATAAGAAAAATATTGAGATGAGAGGTCGTAAAAGCAAAAGTCAAAGCTGTCCCTAAAAAAGGAGCTGAGCACGGAGTAGAAAGGATCGTCGCTAATACACCATTAATAAAGTCTGCACTAACGCCTCTTTTAAGCTCTTGGTTTCCAAGTCGTTTCCCTCCTGGAGTGATGAATTCAAAAAGACCAAACATATTGAGCGCCATAAGGAAAATAAGAATCAACATAAAAAGGACAAAAAGAGGAGATTGAAGCTGAAAACCCCAGCCAATTTTCTCACCACCTGACTTTAAAAGAACGACAACTCCACCAAGAACAAGAAAAGAAGCTAAAACACCAAAAGTATAAAAAAGATTATGTTTAAGTACTTGTTTCTTCTTTTCATTGCTGTGAATAATCAAGCCAAAAAGTTTAAGCGATATGACAGGAAGAACACAAGGCATAAGATTTAAGATAAGCCCACCTAAAAAGGCAAATAAAAAATAAAGGAGTATTCCTTGGGGCGATGATGTTTTTGATTTCGTTTCAGTTTTTTTTTCTGAGCCCAGTGGTTGAAGGCCTTTAAAAAGTTCACTGAGTTTTTTGTCACCCGTAAGAGTAAATTGATGAAATTTAAATTCTAAAATTTTGGGCTTTTCGTTGCTGGGATATTGAAGTAAGAATTTTGCTGGAATCTTCTGCTTAAAGAGTCCATCTTCGGGAAGTTTCCAAACTGGTTCTTCATAAATTCCATCCCAATCAATATAGATTCTCCCATAAATTGTTTTGCTCTTTTGATCCAGATAAACTTCTTCATGTTTAAAGTCTAAAGGAGAGCTTAGGTAAGGGGTGATAATATTTGTTTCAGCTTTGATTAAATCAAAACGAGCATTTTCGATAATATAATGAAGTGCTAATTGATTGTCCTCATTAGAACTTTTTGTTAAGTAAAGATTGATATTTGCTTGTGCTTTTTGCGGTAGATTTTGATAAATATTTTTTAATGTTTGTAAGGGAAAGATCTTTAATTCTTCTGCTTGTCCATTAGAATTGATGTTTAAGTTGATTACCTTTTCTCCAGGAATACAGATATCTTTACAAACTAACCATCTGCCATGAATTTTAAGAGTTTTTCCAAAATAAGAGCGAGGAAGTTTGTAAAAAAGCGCATATTTTCCTGAATAGCCATAGGCCCACATATCACCTTGTTCAATATATCTTTTTGGTGCTGGCCAGGGAAAAGCTTCCAAGGTGATGGGGTTTCCATTATTTTGGAAGTCAACTTTGATTTCAAGACCTGCATCGCCAGGATTCTTCCAATAGGTATGCCATTTTTTTTCATTTTGAAAGGTGACGGCTAAAAGGCTTTCATTTTCGTGTTGAAAAGCTACAGCCCCCATTTTTACGGGTTTAATTTTTGAGGCAAAACTGTTAACTGATAAAAGAACTAAGATATAGGCTAAAAAAACTCGCATGATCACTTTAAACTCCTCATTTCTATCCCTATAATATCCCCTATGGAGATAAATGCTGCAACAGATTTCCCTCAACGAATTATTTGTCTTACAGAAGAACCTGTAGAGACTCTCTATCTTCTAGGTAAAGAGCACTTAATCGTTGGAGTTTCTGCTTTTGTTAAAAGACCAAAAGAAGCTCAAAAGCTTCCGAAGGTTTCATTTTTTACTAGTTCTAATTATAAGAAAATTCTTGAGAAAAAACCAGACTTGGTTCTTGGTCATTCAGATATTCAAAAAGATATCGCAAGGGATTTGATTGAAATGGGGCAGAATGTTTTTATAGCAAATCATCGCTCATTGGAAGAGATTTTACAGTATATTCAACTACTTTCGCGTATGGTTGATGCTTCTCAAGAAGGTGAGAAGCTCATCAAAAAATTACGTAATAAGATAAATGAGGCTAAAGAGTTTACAAAAACTTTACATAGACGACCAAAAGTTTACTTCGAAGAGTGGGACGAACCACAAATTTCCGCTATAAAATGGGTAAGTGAGTTAATTGAATTATGTGGTGGAGAGAATATCTTTGCCAGTAAATCTGATGGGCTTTTGGCCAAAGAACGTTTTGTAAGTAATGCTGATGTGGTGGCCATGAATCCAGATATTATTTTTGCTTGTTGGTGCGGAAAAAAAGTACAACTTTCATCTTTTGCGCAAAGAGAAGGATTTTCTGAGGTTTCAGCGATTAAGTCTAAGCGAGTGCTAGAGCTTCCTCCTGAAATTTTTTTACAACCAGGGCCTGCGGTTTTCTTAGAAGGTATTAATATATTAATAGAGCATTTTAAATCTTTTAATGATGAGGTGAAGATATGAAATTTTTATTAACAGTATTGAGCTTATCTTTTCTTTCGTTGAGTGGTTATGGCCAGTCAAGAGATGAAATTATTGAAGACTTTATTGAGCAAAGAAAAAAAATGATGGAGCAGATGATTGAGATGTTTCATGATGATTTTAATGGAGATAGTTTTTTTCAAGATGACTTTGATCCTTTTGATTCTTTCTCTAATATGAAGTCTTTTAGCGGTGTGGGCTCTCAAATTAAAATAGAAGAAAAATATGAAGAAGACGGAACTATTTCTCTTATTATCACTCCGCAAAAAGACAATTTGTCTTTAGATATAAAGACAACTGATAATATGATTACGATTAAGTCAGAACAACGTGTGCAAAAACATGATGAGCAAGAAGGCGGCTCCTTTAAAAGCATGTCTCATAGTTCCTTTTCTCGCTCAATTTCTGTTCCTCAAGGCTATAAAGCTCAAAGTCCAGTTCCAGCAGGAAAAGGTTTGAAAATCTCCTTGGTTCCATCAGGTGAGGTTAAAGAAGTTATGCGGCCTAAAAATTCGAAAAAAAAGTATCCTATTGGTAAACGGCCTGGAGAAGATACATTATAATGATCTAGTTTGGCCGTTTCCACTCGGGAATGGCCTCTACCTCCTCTCTCATTTTAAGATAAGAGACAAGCCTTGAATAAATGATGTAGCCTTCATCAGTATCTAGATCAAGCTGATTAAAAAAGCAGCCCTTAGAGTTTTCTTCGTGGCGACAATCCTTGAATTGGCATTTAGAAAAATATTGATTGATATCTGGAAAGAGTTCAGGAAGTTCATTAATTGAAATATCCGAGACAGAAAGAGTTCGCACACCTGGAGAGTCAATCATAAAAAAATCATCTAATTCGATTAATTCTGCCCAGGTTGTTGTATGTGCTCCTTTTTGAATGCCTTTTGCAAGTCTGGAGCTGAGAAGCTCTATTTGTCCCTGACTTAGGGTTGAAATAAGTTTACTTTTTCCAACACCCGATTGTCCTAGGCAAATAGCTGTTTTATTTTTAAGGAGTTCTCTGAGCTCTTTGATATTTTGAAAATAAGCAGAAGACTCTCTATTTGAGATTTCAAAATGGTTGATGCCTAAGTAATCAAACTTTTTTTTCTCCATCGGTAAGTCAAATTGATCATAAAATTGATCCATCTTGTTAAAAACAATAACAGCAGGGATATTCCATTGGACTGAGCGAGTGATATATCGGTCAATTAAAAAAGGCTTATAATCTGGCTTTGAGACCGAAGCAATGATTAGAATAACATCGACATTTGAAGCGATGACTTTCTTCTTATTTGAGCGGACAATTCTTCGAAAAATCTCATTCTTGCGAGGAATAAGCTCAAAGATTTCGTAACGTGAATCATTTTTTAATGGGCGAATTTTGACCGAGTCTCCCACTACAAGGTGCTCATTTTTTAAAAGCTCTCGTAGGCAAATGGCCTTCACTATTGAGCCTGAGTTGGGCAAAAGGCATTCAAACTCACGCTTAGAGGATCTTGCAATTTTGACTTCTTTGATATCTGTCATAAGCAGATATTAATACCATAAAACTATAGAAATAGTACTATTCTTAGTTGACAAAGATGGCCAAATCCTTTATTTTTTTTAACCAATCCAAAGCACTTACGCAACCGTAGCTCAGCTGGATAGAGCATCCGCCTTCTAAGCGGACGGTCCCAGGTTCGAATCCTGGCGGTTGCGCCATTAAGTAGAATCTTGAATACAGCCAAATGTGAAAAAATAAAATTTATTTGTATCGCTCTATGGATATGGCGTATAAATGTCTTTTTTACAAACTTAAAGATTAAAAACTCTTATCATCAATTGCGTAAGCCAGTTCAAAAGTTTTTAGGAGTTAATTCTTGTGACTTTAGATTGAGAAAGCGTTTTGCTTTCCAGTTATTGAGTTGGTTTTTAATTTGCTCTTCAAGCTTAAGGTAAAGATTTACAGGATTGTCATCTTTTGCTTCTGCTTTAAACACATGGCCATAAGATCTTATACTTAAAAAGCCTTTAACTTTGTTAAAGGGCATGCTCATTTGAAGGTCAATTTTTGAATTATGAGGGGCCATTTCTTCCAGTAAGGCCATTTTGTTTTTAATAAATTGATATTGGCCATCTTCAAGGTAAACTCCAAATTTCATTTTTGAATTCATAAATCCTCCTTGGTAAGCAATATACGCTATATTTATAAAAATAATTTCAATGATAAAAATGTCAAGGTTTTGAGCTCATTTCCTTTGTAAGTGCTTGAAACTATTAGTCTTTGCAGAAATAGGTTATAGAAATACTAGGGTATGTCGATAAGCAGAATTACGAGGTATATTATGTCAGCGATTCATTATTATTTAACTTTTAATCCCTTTTTAAATCAAGAATATGAGCAAGGTTATACCCAGGCCCATGAGTTTTATGACTTGATCAAGTCGGTTGTCGCAAAAGATAAGACGGGAAGTGTTTATTGGGGAAAGTTTATTGCGAAAGAAAGAAAAGCTTCTGTGAATATCGAAAATTTTCAAGAAGTTTTAAGAGTTAATAATGAAAATAATTTGAGTACACATCTTTATATTACTGACTTCAATAATCTGTGGGTAGGTAAGGTAAATGCGGTAAAGCAAAAGCTTCCAAAAGATGCAATCACGCTTCCATTTTACGAGGGAAAAAATGTTGAGGTTTGGTTTGAGATCACTGACTTTATTCTTTTAGAGCATAGCCCGGAGGAAACGGCCAGTAAACTAAGCGAGCTTTATATTAATAATCAGTATTATAAGGAAGCTATTGAGGGGTTATCTCCTTTTACGACTTCGATTAAATATCCTTGTTTATTACAAGATATAGCAGAAGAACAGTATTTTGATGAATTTGATGATAATGAATATACACATTTGGCACTCAAAACAAATCCGGCCATTACGAAAAGTAATTCGGTTCAAGTTCTAAAAAGTTTATATACCTTTGCTTTTCCTGAGGATATGTATACAAAAATTCCTCATGCGGCAAAGCTTGAAATTGAATCAGCTGAAGTTGATATGTTGGAACAGCGACATCATAATATGCATAAAATTGCTTTTTCTTATCTTAAGGCGCTAGAAATAGTTTTAAATGATCTGATTATTCATCATATAAAAAAGTCAGGATTAGGTGAAAGTTTTTTTGTCGATGCAACCTCGGCGCCTCCTAAACTGTTTTTAAATCCTTCAAAAGATTATTTAATTCCTCTGAAACAGTTTAATAAAAACTTTTCTTTATCTCATCTGCTTAATTTTGTGGATCGCTCTAGCTCTCATAATCATATAGGCTTTAAGAAAGCCTTTTCGAGTCATAAGCCTTTTATTCGTTTTGTGTCGAAGGAACTGGCCCCATTGGTCAAAGACAATTATTTAATTGAAATTAGAAATGCAATTGCCCATGGAGAGTCAAGTAAGGTGAGCTTTAAGGATGTCGTGGCCATTAGAAATATGATTATTGGGTGTGGAACGGATGGCATTATTCAAAAGTGTTATCGAACTTTTTATCATGAGAAACTACAAAATTCTTATAAGGTAACTGAGTTTAATCAAGTGAAGTCAGATGGAAAGAAAAAAGAAAAGTCAGGGTTAAAATTAGTGGGTTAGTCTTTTAGATGTTTGTTGAGAACATTAATAAGGATCACAGTAAAATTAAAACTTAAAATGATACAAAAACTCCAAAAAACGAATAAAAGAAATGAATAGAGTTGTCCGTAATTGAGGACAAGAGTTTCTTTTATTATTCCTAATATAGAGTAAAAACCGAGTTTCGCCATATATGTCGATATAATAAAAAAGAGACTGCCTATTAGAATTGATTTATTACTCGTTTCTTTTTTAAAAAGATATCGAAGGATGAAGTAAAAAAATAAAAATAATAAAAATGTTGTGACTCCTGCTAACATCCAGCTTTTTAGCGTTTGCACAAAGGAAATAACAGTATCTTTAAAGGGGAGTAAGTGGGATAAGTTAAGTTCTAAAAGCTTTAAAACTGCTTCAAGAAGCATGGGTAAACTTAGCAAACTAAAAATAAGAAAAAAAGTCATACTTATTAAAGCAAAACTTTTAAGTGTTTTAGTGAGAGTCCCTTTTTTATTTTTGTTGGTGAGAATCTCAAATGACTTCCAAACAGAGCCGAAAAAGCCAAGGGATGAAAATATAAGCATGAGTAAGTGGATCAGATGAGTTTTCTTTTGTTGTTGGGCCATTGTTTTTGAATGTGAAAAAAGGTCTTTAATGGCAGGCATAATTGCTTCAGGCAAAATATTCTTAATATGTTCCAACAGAACATCGGTTTTGTTTGGAGATATTAAAGGAAGTGGAAGATTTAAGAAGTTGATGACGAGTAAAGTCGTGGGAATGAGACATAAAAAAAAGAAAAAACTAGAGCTTGAAGATAAAATAAGAATGTTTTTATTCTGACTTTCTTGCCAGAGATCTTTGAAAAAAAGTTTAGTTTTCATCTTTAACATAAAAACTCAGTTCTTAAAACTTCAAAAACTTCAGCTAGTCCTTTTCCTTTAACCATAGCACCTCTATATTGAGCTAATCCTTTTATCGCTTCAGTATAAGGATAGTCTTGAATTTGAGACTTATGTTGTTTTAAAGCGGAATCTTTGAGTTCAAAAAAAGAGGAAATATCTTGAGACATTTGGTATTCATTAATAGGATTCCAGACTTCATAACCATAAATTTCTTTTACAAAATGTGGGGAACCTTGAGCTTCTTTAAACCAAGGGCCGTGAGCTGATTTAATTGCTGCGATGGAAAGCTTATGGATGATTTCGTGATCTGGGTGATGGTCAAATTTTGAATGAGTAAAAACGGCATAAGGTTTTGTTTCTCTAATAAGCTCAATCATCGCCATTTTATCATCAAAGGTGAAATGTGTTAATCCATCTGGAAGTTCTAGAAACCTAACATCATTTACTCCGAGAGTTTTAGCGGCTTCAATCGCTTCTTGTTTTCTGATTTGAGCTAACTGTGTCTTTGGGATACTGTGACTTCCTTGGTCACCATTGGTAGCAATCAAAAAAGTACATAAATGTCCAGCTTTAACAAGTTTGGCCACAGTTCCTCCACATCCAAATTCAATATCATCTGGATGGGCGCCTATAAAAAGATAATTATTTTGCATTAAAAACTCCAATCATAGGGACGATTTTAACGCTATTCACTTCAGATTGTAAAAACTATAACCGGGTACCCAAGCATTCTACTCCGGAAAATTCTTGGGTGACTTCTCCAATTTCTAGCAAATCAAAAGTATGTAACTTCTTTTTCTCAATTGGGTTGCAGATGAAAACGAAACCTATCCCCATGTTAAATGTGGTAAATAAGTCTTTTTTACTCATTTGAGCTTTCGTAATGAGTTTTTCCATAGTGTTGGGAAGCTCAGGTAGGCAAGTGATCTTATAGCCAAGTTTAGGTTGGATGCGTTGAATATTGGTTAGACCTCCGCCAGTGATATGGGCCATGCCTTTTATAGCAAACTCCTGGGTGATTTTTTTGACTTCATGAGTATAAATGCGAGTTGGAGTTAAGCATTCTTTTTTTAGCTCCAAAGATTCACCTTCAAGAAGTTTTCTTAGGAGAGAATATCCATTGGAATGAAAGCCTGATGAGTTGAGAGCATAAATTTTCATTCCTGCTTTGACTTGATCTCCTTTTATATAATCTTTTTTGGCCACTTGTCCTACGACAAAACCTGCTAAGTCGTAATCATCAGCAGTATACATTCCAGGCATCTCTGCAGTTTCTCCTCCTATGAGGGCAATTTGTGACTTAAGACATCCTTGAGCAATCCCATAGACCACATCTTTGTGTTCTTCAATTTTTAGAGAGGAAGTTGCAAGATAGTCTAAAAAAAACAAAGGAGTTGCTCCTGTGCATAAAATATCATTTACACACATCGCAACTAAGTCTTCACCAATTGTCTTATGGTTTTTAAGTTCAATGGCCAATTTGATTTTCGTTCCGACACCATCTGTGCCTGTGACTAAGTAATGGTCTCCTTGATCATAAAGGGCTGCAAATCCTCCGACTCCGGCAACAACGTTTGAGTTATAAGTTTCTTTGATAAAAGGTTTAATCTTATCAATAAAGAGTTCGCCTTTTTTTACGTCAACTCCTGCTTCTTTGTAATTCATAAGACCTCCTTAATGTCGAAAATGCCTTGTATTGGTAAACTCCATCGCTATTTCAAATTGATTACAGGCCTTAATGACTTCTTGGTCTTTCACACTTCCTCCTGGCTGAATGAGAAACTTAATTCCTAATTCATGAGCACACTCGATACTATCAGCAAAAGGGAAAAAAGCATCTGAAATGAGCAGAACTTCGTTCATGGCAAAATTTAAAGCCTTTGCTCTAGGCCCAGCAAGCATTTTTAAAGAGTCTAGTCGGTTAGGTTGCCCCATTCCAGCCCCTGCAATAACCATATCTTTTTTACTTAGACCTGCTAATAAAATAGAATTACTTTTTAGATATTTATTGACAATCATTCCAAACTTTTTTAGCTGATCAAATTTTTCAGGAAGTTTTTTATCTGTAACCGTGATGAATTCGTATCCATTTTGTTCATCTTCTTCTTGAATAAGGAGTGCTCCATTAATACTTTTTATGACATATTCATGAGACTCAGAAGGCTTATTTGGAACTTCTAAAAGTCTAAGGTTTTTCTTTTGTTTTAAAAGGTCTTTTGCTTCATGACTAAAACTAGGCGCGATAATAATTTCTATAAAACGATTAAGAAGAAATTGAGCTGTTTGAAGTTCGACTTTTTGGTTAAAACTAATAATACTTCCAAAACTACTTATGGGATCACATTCCCAAGCTTTTTTGATGGCCGAGACTTGATCACTTGCACTGCATACACCGCAAGGATTGGCATGCTTTACGATAGTTACAATGGACTGTGATGGAAAAATTTGATTTAGATCACTAGTGGTTTTCCAAGCAGCATCAGCATCAATCATATTATTATAGGAAAGTTCTTTTCCCTGCCATTGCTTAGCCTGGGCAAGACAACGGTCTTGATCAGTGTTTTTCCATGGGACAAGCCAAGCTTTTTGATGAGGATTTTCTCCATAACGGAGTTCTTTTTTTTGCGTACTCGCAATGGGCAAAGTCTTTTTGTGTAAAGTATTCACGATAAATTGATCGTACTCTGCAGTCATTTCAAAGGCTTCCATTGCCATTTTGAAACGATATTCTTCGTCTAGAGATTCAAAATTGTTTTGAAAAAATTCATACTGCTCTGGAGAGGTGAGGCAAGTAACAGATTTGTAGTTTTTAGCTGCAGCTCTTATCATTGTTGGGCCACCAATATCTATGTTTTCAATTCGAGTGGCAAGGTCTTGAGTTTGTTCGGATATGGCCTGAAAGGGATAGAGATTACAAATGACGAAGTCAATAGGAGTAATATTAAGATTTTTTGCATCAGCTTGATCATCTTTGTTCTCTCTTCTAAAAAGTAAGGCGCTCCCAATTTCAAAACTTATGGTTTTCATTCTCCCCCCAAAAGCCTCTGGATTCCCGGTTACCTCTTGGATAGGAGTTATTGTTATATTATTTTCTTGCAGAACCTTTGCCGTTCCTCCTGTGGAAATAATTTCGATATTTTTTTCTTGTAAAAACTTTGCGAGTGAAACGATATTTGTTTTATCACTCACACTCAGAAGTGCTCTTTTCATGGTGTTTTCCTTTTCTGTTCAAGTGTATATGTCACTGCATTTTTAAAGATTTGTTGGTTTAAAATTGCTTTTTCTGAATCTTTTGGAAAAAGGAAATCTTCAAGAGCTGCCTCTGGGTGTGGCATGAGCCCAAGAATATTTCCTTTTTTATTACAAACACCTGCAATGTTTTTCTGGGAGCCATTTAAATCCTGTTTATAGCTTAAAACAATTTGTGCATCTTTAAGTTCTCCATAGAAAAAACCTTCTTTATGTCTTGCTGGCATATAAAGAGAAGAATCAATATCTTTGAGCCAAGGAGAGTTATTTTTATGAAGATTAAGTTGGGCCCATTTATTGATAAATTTACCTTGGATATTTTCTTTGAGAGTAAAGCTATGCTGATTAAAATCAGCAAAAGCACCAAGTTGGACTAAAACTTGAAAACCATTACATATACCAAGGACGAGCTTTCCTTGAGCGCAGAATTTTTTTAAATTGGTTAATTGGTGGGATTTAATTTGCTCAGCAAGAATTTTCCCCGAACGAATTTCATCACCGTAGCTAAAGCCGCCTGGGAAAACGATTATATCAAAATTTGTAAAGCTCTTGAGTTGAAAAAAATCATGAAGTTCTATAAGATGAGTTGTTGCTCCAGCCTGTTCAAAGGCAGCAGCGGTCTCTTGTTCACAGTTAATTCCAAAACCGCTTAGAATTAAAGTCTTAATAGTCATGATCGCTCCAAGCTTGATAAAGTGAGTTTATCTCTAAAGAGAAGTACTTTTTGTATTCTAAAAAATTCGTTGAATTCGTTTTGCCAATAAGGCGAAAGCCTTCACCAAGAAAACGTTCAAATTCTTGCTGTTTTTTCATGGAGATACTGACAAGTATTCCTCCTGCATATTCATTAAATAAAAATGCCTCAAGTGATTCATTTTCTTTTAAAAAATTATTTGTAAATGTAAAACCGAGTTTTTGAGGAAATAAGGACTCACATAAAGAGGTGATTAAGCCTCCATCAGAGATATCATGTGCCGATTTTATTATTTTTCTTTTAATTAAGGCATGAACTTTTTTATAACGATCTCTATTCTTTTGAGCATGAACTGTTGGGAAATTATGGAGTTGCGGATGAAGAGTGGAAAAACTTAATTCATTAAAACAATCTTCTCCTAAATAATAAACCAAGTCATCGGCATGTTTAAAATCAGTCGTCATCACATCGTTTTTTGTGTCTAGCTTACCTAAAGCGGTAATTAAAAGAGTAGGGGGAACGCTAATTTTTACCTGATTACCCTCAAATGACTTTCCAATAAAGTCATTTTTCATAGAATCTTTTCCACTAATAAAAGGAGTTTTATAAATTAAAGCGGTATCGTATAGTGCCTTGGCCGAACGAACGAGTTGAGCAAGTTTGTGTGGACCATCCAGATTATTGGGACTTTCTATCGGATCAGGCCAACAATAATTATCACATAGGGCAATAAAGTCTGGATTGGTACCACTACAGATGGCATTTCTTATGGCCTCATCGATTGCGAGTTGGGTCATCAGATAAGTATCAAGATGTGATATCTCAGGACATAACCCACAACTGATGCTAATAGCGCCATCTTTGTGACCTCCATAACGGCCGCTCCAAAGAACTGCGGCATCTGATGGACCAGTTTGTTTTTTATCTAAAAAGGGCTTAATTATTGTTGCTGCTTGAACTTCATGATCAAATTGGCGAACAAGCTGTTCCTTGCTTCTAATATTGGGGTGAGAAAGAAGAGTTAACACATCTTGGGATAAGTTGTTTTGAGATAATGAGCGGACCTCTCTTGTCCATGTTTGGTTCGTTTTTTTGTCTTCGTAAAAAGCCTTAAGCTTCATGGCAGGAAGAGAGTCATGTAGAAACTCAAGCTCTAAAGAGGAAATCAGCTCTTCTTTTTCATAGATGTCAAAACTTCCACGGTCATGAAAGTTTCCAATGACTGCTGGGTTACATTCTCTTTTTTTTGCTAGCTTAATAAATTCTTCTAAACATTCAGGAGAGACTGAAAAAGTCATTCGTTCTTGACTCTCAGAAATCACAATTTCAAAGGGACTGAGTCCACTATATTTTAGGGGGACCTTAGAAACATCAATACTTGCCCCATTAGTGTGTTCGGCCATTTCTCCGACTGAACTACTAAGGCCTCCTGCTCCGTTGTCTGTAATACTATTAAAAAGATTTTTATCTCTTGCCTCAATGACAAAATCACTTAGTCTTTTTTGGGTAAAGGGGTCTCCTATTTGAACGGCAGTGCTAGGAGCATCATCATTTAATTCAAGAGAACTAAAAGTGGCGCCATGTATTCCATCAGCACCCACACTTCCCCCACAGATAACAATATAATCACCTGGACGGTGTCGTTTCAGATGGCTGGGATGTTGACCAACTTTTTGAGGAAGGACTCCTACTGTTCCGCAGTAAACGAGTGGCTTCCCAGCATAGTTATCATGAAAAAAAATAGCACCATTTACTGTGGGAATACCGCTTTTATTTCCACCATCCTCAATTCCCTTATGAACACCTTTTAAAATATGTTCGGGGTGCATGAGCTTGGGGGGCAATTTTTTTTCTTTTAAAAGAGATGAGTGGGCAAAGCAAAGAACATTGGTATTGGCAATGGGTTTTGCTCCAAGGCCACAACCCAAAATATCTCTATTTACTCCTAAGATGCCTGTAAGGGCACCTCCATAGGGATCTAGGGCAGAGGGAGAGTTATGAGTTTCAACTTTTAGGCAAAAATCGACAGACTCATCAAAACGAACAATCCCTGCATTATCACTAAAAACTGAGACTAGCCAATCACAATTAATCTTTTCTGTTGAAGCTTTTATATACTCTTTAAAAATACTTTTAAGATTGAGAGGCCCTAATTTTTTATCAATATTAGGGGACTCTTGATAATCGATTTCAGCATTAAAAATTTTATGTTTACAATGTTCAGACCAAGTCTGAGCGATGATTTCAATTTCTACATCTGTAGGGTTCTGGGGAAGTCCTTGCTTTTGTCTTTTCTTTTTGATGATTGAGGAGTTAAAATAGCTTTTAATTTCTTTTAACTCTGTCAGACTAAGTGCCCAAAGTCGATCTTTAGAGAGTTGTAAAAGGCTTTCATCATTTCGATCAAAATTAATTGTTTCTATTCCTTTTGATTGAAGCTTTGCTGTGGGAAGGGCTAAAGAAGGGATTTCTTCATTAAATTCATTTTTTTGATATATTTGCACTCTTTGAATCAATGGATTATAGAGAAACTTTTTTGCCATCATTTCTATTTCATTTTTATTATGCTTGGTCTTTAATAAATAGACTTGTCCTGATGCAATCGTTGGTGAGTGGGTGAGCTTATGTGAGAGGGCCATCAAAACAGATCGGGCGGTATTATCAGTCACTCCTGGCTTGAAAGAAATCTCAGCAATATAATCAAAGTCGATGTCTCTAAAAGCTATTTCTTGTCCTAATATTTTTTGATCAATGGGGTCTCGTAGTAGGGAGTGAAGAAGATTTTGACTTATATTCTTTTGACTTTCTTCTTCAAGCCAATAGGTTTTAGACTGATAAATGGCTTCAAATTGCAACTCTAGTTCTAAGTTTATTTTTGTTGCTAAATCTTTACGATTTTTTAAGGGGATATCAATTATATCAAGTCTCATTTGAAAAGCTCCTCTGGCCGCTGAGAATTAAGCGCTTTATCAAGTTTTTTTAAAACTTGGGGGTAGAGTTTATGTTCTATTTTTAAACCTCTTTGAATGAAATCATCTAAAGAGTCTTTTTTATCTTTTTCAAATTTTTTCTGAGTAATAATTTGACCGCTATCAACGTCTGAGTCTACAAAGTGGATGGTTATCCCTGAATGATCATCGTTCGAGGCAAAAGCCTGTTGATAGGCATTAAGACCTTTAAATTTGGGAAGAAGGGAAGGGTGGATATTAATGACTTTATTTTGTTTCCAAGTTTTATCATAGAAATTTGAAAGAAAATGAGAGGATAGAATTTTCATATAACCAGCAAGAAAAATCCAACTGATATTATGCTCTCTAAGTTTTTTGATTAAAAGTCTTTCATGTTCTTGTTGGGATAAATTCTTTGAGCTAATAAGCAAAGTTTGAATATCATATTCTTTTTCTAAGTTTAAACATGCAGCTGCTTGGCGATTGCTTATAAGCAGGCTTATATCGATATTGACTAAGGAATCTTTGATTTCTAGGATTTTTCGAGCATTAGAGCCTCTGCCGGAAGCTAGAATTGCAGCTTTTTGTTTCATTGGCCAATATCCTTTCTATATTGTTCTCCTGAAAAACTTATTTGGTTGATAATTTCATAGGCTTTTGATCTTGCTTGTTCTTTATTATTGGCCAGACTTGTAATTCCTAAAACTCTTCCACCATTGGTCAGTAAACTCTGATCCTTTTTNGAGACTCCAGCAAAGTAAACTTGTTCGCAAGAGCTCGTCTTAAAATTATTGATGATAGGAACATCTTTTTCTATTTCTTCTGCTCTAAAACTCGGATAGCCTTTCGCTGCTTTGACAATATGAACGGAGTTTTTAAAATCAAATTTAGTATCAATTTCTTTGAGAAGAGAAACATTTTCATAGGCTACCGCCCTTATAGAATTAAAAAGATTCGTTTTAAGACGTGGAAGAATCGTTTGTGTTTCAGGGTCTCCAAAACGCACATTATATTCAAGAACCTTTGGTCCAGTTTCAGTTATCATAAGTCCAATAAAAAGTACTCCTTTGAATTTTATTTGCTCTGATTTCATGGCTTTTAGTGTTGGTTTTAAAATTTTATTTTCAATTTCTAAGAGCTCTGATTTTGAAAGCCAGTCTGCTGGTGAATAACAACCCATACCACCTGTGTTTGGCCCTTGATCTTGATCTTGAAGTCGCTTGTAGTCACAAGCTGTACCTAGAATTTGATATTCTTCTTCTAGGCAAAGCGCAAAATAGGAAACTTCTTTTCCAATGAGTTTTTCTTCAATAATAATTTCTTCATTGTTTGGGGCCAATTGTTTGAGTGCTGCCAAACCCTCTTTTAATGATTGGCAAACGACAACCCCTTTTCCAGCTGCTAATGCTGAAAGCTTAATGACCGAGTGATGCATTTTATTTTCTTGCAGATAAGAAAGAGCTAATTTGGTATCTGAAAATGAATGAAACTTTGCTGTTGGGATATTGTATTTTTGCATGAACTTTTTTGCAAAGACTTTCGAGCTTTCCATTTGTGCTGCGGCTTTTGAGGGAGCCGCACAGGCAAGGCCATTATCTTGTAGTGTATCTGCGATCCCTTTGGCCAAGAGGTCTTCTGGTCCTATAACAACGAAGTCTATATTTTTTGTTTTACAAAACTGTACTAACTCATGAGGTGAGATGTTTGCTAATTTTATTTTTGCTGAGCTCATGCCTGGATTTCCTGGAGATACATAAACTTCTTTGACATGAGTTGATCTTCTTAAATGTTCAGCCAGAGCGTGCTCTCGTCCCCCTTTTCCTAAAATGAGAATTTTTGACAAAAGACTCTCTTCAAGTTCTTTGAGCAGCTGAGTTGCTTGTGAGGGAACTTTTAGTGCTTTTGAAAGACTTAAATAAATATGAGAAGCTTTCTTTATTTCTTGAGATGTGAGTTCTCGTGGTTTATTATCGCAATTTTTGTTTTTTACAAAAGAAGTATACCATTTTGTTTCTTTGTAAAGAGAGCGTAAATATTCTTTTGATAAAGAAAGTCCATTAAAGCTTAAACGTAATTCATCTGGACCGATTGAATCTGCGAGTATTATTTCTCTTTTTCCTTGCTCTTTCTTTCCAAAGGCGAATTCAAATTTTCCATCCCATAGCTTTATTTGGGAATGAGAAAAAATATGATGTAAACTCAGAGCATAGATTTCAGTTAGTCTTTTTAATTCTTGCAACTCAGCTTTGGTGAGGCCTGAAATTTGTAGTGCTTCTTTTTCTGATAGAAGTCTGTCTTTGGGTTCAAGCTTAGTATAAAATTCAATCATAACTTCTTTAAAAAGCTCATTAGGCTTAAGTTTAGGACTGCGCTCTAAGAGACTTGAGCCTTTTGGAACTCCGAGGCGAAAGACAACTTCTAAAGGAATAAGAGCATTATGAGGATTTTTTTCGTATTCTTTGTAGTGATATTCATTTGAGTTTAAAATTTTAGGTTGATAAACCTTGTACTTCTTTACTGCTATTGAGTTTTGTGAAGTTCTGGCCAGATAATGAGTTTTGGCCCCCTGCTGAGCTAAAGCTTTATACTGAGGTGTTTTTAAAAGTGTCTGATACCTCTCATGGCAATAAAAATTGGGACACACAAGTGTTTGGTAAGTAGAGGATTGCATCAATTTTATAAAAAGAACTTCCGTTATATCAGCTAGGAATATTCCTTTGGAGGGAATTGCATTAGGCATAACTCCCCAGTCAAAAATAGAAAATTGGTCGGTAAATTCAAATTCTAGTTTATCTCCATGATCATAAATGTTTTTAACTGAACCTTGGTAAATTAGATTTTTCATGTGTCACTCTCGTTTTGATCATTTCTTGAGCATGATCGATATTAATAGGATAATTTCCAGTCAAGCAGGCATCACAGGTCTTGCGACCGGAGAAGGCTTGTTGTAATTTTTTAAAAGGAAGAAAAAAGACGGCATCTGCACCAACTGTTTTAGCCATTTGCTCTGGAGTTTTGTTTGCAGCAAGCAGGTCTTCTTCATGAGGAAAGTCAATCCCATAATAGCATGGCTTGATAATAGGAGGGCATGTTGAGACAAGATAAACTTTTTTTGCTCCACTTCTTTTTAAAAGTTGAATGATTTTTTTTGAAGTTGTTCCTCTGACGATTGAGTCATCAACTAAGAGAATATTTTTATCTTTGACTTCTTCCTTAACAACATTCATTTTGAGATGAATTGCTTTTTCTCGTTCAAGTTGAGAGTTGAGAATAAAAGTACGTTGAGCGTATCTGTTTTTGATGAGAACTTCTCGGTAGGGTCTTTGAAGAACTTCACTCAGAGTAATCGCACTTGGCCTTGATGTGTCAGGAACAGGAACGACAATATCGATCGGTAGATTTTTTTTCTTGAGTGTTTCTCCGAGGTAATTGCCAAGTTTTAATCTAAACTGGTAAACATTATGTTCCCATATTTTTGAGTCAGCATTGGCAAAATAAATCCATTCAAACATACACGGTAGTGGAAGTTCACATGATATTTGTTCTTGAAAAATTTTTTCATTTGTGTCTATAAAAAGAACTTCTCCATTTTTTAATTCTTGAATATCTGAGTAGCCTAAAAACTCTAAGGATTTTGACTCTGAAGCAACAGCATATGAGAAGTTAAAGCTAGACGACTTTTTTTCTTCTGTGGTGAGTTTTCTTTTACCCCAAACTAATGGTCGTATTGATTTAGGGTCTTTAAAAGCTATAAGGCCTTGATCTGCTATATAAGTAACAGTACTATAGGCACCATTGATCTTTTCGTAAAGAACTTTGATTGCTTTTGTTATATCAGTAAAATTTAGTTTTTCAGATCTTTTAGGTAACTCTTCAGCTAAGAGATTCATCATAATTTCTAAGTCATTTTTAGAAACGATAAAACGCTTATTTTTTTTCATTAATTCATCTTTCACTTCTTGTGAATTTATGAGATTTCCATTATGGGCCATGAGAATGCCATAAGGGTAATTCATGAGCATCGGTTGAATTTCATCTTTTCTAATTTGGCCTATTGTGGAATATCTTGTATGTGCAATAGCTGAGTTCCCATAAAGGTGTGTAAGTGAGTCTTCAGCAATAGCTTCTTTTATATGGCCAAGATTTTTTTCGCTATAAAATGTCTTAGTTTGTTCATCATAACTCATGACGCCAGCTGAGTCTTGGCCTCGATGTTGAAGCATTAAGAGTCCAAGATAACTTTCTCTCGCGGCATAAGGGGTACCCAGTATGCCAATGACACCACACATATACATCCTTATATTTTTTGTCTTTGCTTTACGATATTTTATTCTCAAAGTGTCTGTAAAGATAAATATTAGAGAAACTATATTTTTTTATTAGTAATTCTAATATTTCATTGACCTTTATTTTCCTAATGTTTATGCTATTTTTATTGTTCACTATAATTGAGGTTTGAATTGTGTATAAAATTGGAATTCTAGGTGGAGGTCAGCTAGGATTTTTTTTAGCTAAAGCAGCTATGGCAAAAGGACATAGTGTTTTATTCTATCTTCAATCAGAAGATGAACCTGCCAATCAGCTTAAGGCTTCATTTATTTATGGTGATAAGCATGATCAAGAACAGCTTTTAGCTTTTTTTAGTCAAAGTGATATTGTTTTATTAGAAAGTGAATTTTATTCTTATGATTTATTATTTAAATTAGAGAAAGAGTCTGGTTGTACTGTTTATCCTCGTTTAGATAGTTATAAAAAATTGTGGAATAAAGAAGAACAAAAAAACTTTTTTTCAAAAATAAATATACCATGTACAAAATATTATCTTGTCAAAGATTTAGATGATATCCAATCTCTTCCTTTTGAGGGACCCTATGTCGTAAAACTCTCTTATGGAGGGTATGATGGTTATGGTAACTTCGAAGTCGAAGATAAGAGCGCCTTAACTGCGAAAGTTAAAAATGTTTTTAAAAATGATCTTGGTCACTTAATTATTGAAAAAAAACTTGAGATTAAAAATGAATATGCTTCCTTATTAGTTAAAGCAAAAAATGATTATCTTATTCTCTCTCCATGTCAGACATTTCAAAAAAACCATATTTGTCATTTGGTGAATTATCCCGCAGTAATTACTCAAAAGAAATATAATAAAATTTTATCTATCATGGATCAGATAGGAAAGAACTTAGAAGGTGAAGGTGTTTTTGCTTTTGAGTTTTTTGAAACCACGGATGGTTTTATTCTTGTTAATGGTAAAATAAAGGACATAGAATTGGTAACAGGCTTTATGAATTTTGAATTTATGGGCGGATCTATGGGAAGGGCTGTAGGAGGTGCAATTGTTAAAGGTGCTAAATTTGCAATTGAAAAAAATTTGCCTTATACAATTGTCACTTCATCAGGTGGAGCACGAATGCAGGAGGGCATTATAAGTTTAATGCAGATGCCTAGAACAAT
>PAKC01000029.1 GCA_002706205.1 Halobacteriovoraceae bacterium | reverse complement strand
AATAAGAATTTGTTAACTGGCGGCTTTCTCATCTACAGATCAACTTTGACTAATACAAAAATTTCTGGTGCAACGGTGATGTATAACGGACAAGGAGGTTATGGTCAAGGAGGGGTTAGTTTGTCTGATAGTACTATTGAAAACTCAAACTTATCGGGAACGTTTAGGATGTCTTCTAGTACTGCAAGAGAAGCAGATATTTCAGGAGATATTTTTTATATGAATAACCTTACTAATAGTGACCATCGATCTTTAACAATTAAAGATGCTTCAATTTATGGAAATGCTGGAGATAGGGTGGAGATTTCAGGGAACTCTAGTATTTATGGCACTATTTATGGAGATATTCATGGATACTCGCATAGTAGCTTTAATTCAAATATTTCAAATTCAGCTACATTTTACGGAACAGTGCCAAGAGGGTGTTATTATAAAATTGATGCAAATGTTACAGCTGGAGGAAGTGTTTGTAATCAAATTTTAAGTTTATCACAAGATGGAGTTGAGCAATATCCAATTGAGAATGATGAATCTAGAATACCAGCTGGAGGACAGTTTTATCCAGTTGATTTTGGATCAGTAGGTATTAGTGGTGCAGGTTTAAATTAAGGAGAACGTAATGAAGGCAATCGTATTTATATTTTTAAGTTTAGGGACTCTTGTGTGTTTTTCTCAAGAAAAAGTTGATGAGAATGTTGAGAAAAAAGAGATTCTTAAGCAAAAAAAAGAACAAGAGTTGCTAAAAGCAAGGTATCATAAGAAGAGATATATTCAAAATTATATGAAAAAAGGTCGGTTTAGTGAAAAATAGTAAAATACAATTCTTATTTATTTTTTTTATAAGTGTATTTGCTTCAAGTGCTTTTGGAATAGATTATTTTTGGTTAGATACGATTAAGTTCTCCGATAAAAAAAATGGTTATTATAGATCGATTAATGTTTCAAAAATACCATTAAAGAAACAAGAAAAGTATTTTAATAAACCTATTTATGTATTGGGAGGTAATGGAAAAATTACTATGGATAGACTTATGGATAAAGTATACTACAGGGAAGAAGGAGGCTATGATGATGAAGGGCCAATTGCAAAAATTTTTATTGATGAACTCATTCCAACACAAAAAAGTCCTATAATAGAAAATAGGGAAATGATTATTTTGGTTGGTAATTATAATATAGAAAAATTAAAAAAATTAACCTTAAGAGAAGCGTCTCCTGTGGAAAAGAAAAAGTATATTGTAAGTTTAAAGAAACAAAAAAAAACTTATCCTAAACAGCAAGTAAGTCTAAAGGCGATAGAATATGTTACTAAGAACATAAATGAATTGAAAATTGTAAAACAGGATGACCGTATTGCAATTTGGCGGGATTCACGAATATTAATAAATAAAAAATTAGTTTATGTTAACGAATATGGTCTAGGTTCTAATAGAGACTATTCTTTTTACTATCTAACTCTAAATGGAAGTGAATTTCTTGTGTATTATGGACGAAGTTATATTTATCATAAAAAAATAATTCGAGCTCGAAAAACTCAAGAGGGTTATTATTTAATGGAGTTAAAAAATGGTGCCATTAAAAAAGTTCACTTACCAATACAATCTTTGTATTGAGGTAATATTTATGAAAAAAAAAATTCTTTGTGTTTTTATTTTATTCTCTTCAGTATATGCATATCCTTCTTCTCTTTTAAAAGAAAAAATAAGTTTTGATGAGAAAAAGAGAGTTGAATTGAATTTAGTCGCAGCTACTCTTTGCTATAACAGTGAGATGAAAAAATTTTGGATGTATGCTTTTATGGGAAAAAATCGTAATCGTGAGTCTTATAATAGTTGTGCTGTAATGAAGTATGAACTTAAATGTTTAGGAAGAGTTTCTAAGCTTAAGCCTATTCATTACGAAGGAAGAGAGTTTTGTGATAAATCTAGAAATATTGAAATAGTAACAGGGAAGATTATTTACAAAACGTTAGAAGATAAGCTTGCTTGTAAGAAAAAGTATGAAGAACTTGGAAAAAGCCATGAGTGCCTTTTTTATAAAGAAGCGGACTATTTTAGGGAATTTAAAAGAAAGAAGTAGCGATAGTAATTAAAAGATCCCCAAATTATATGCAGAGAGGGCAAATACGTGAAAAATAATAAAATACAGTTCTTATTAGTTTTCTTTGTTACTATGTTTTCTTTCAATACATTTGGGATTGATTATTTTTGGCTTGCAAGTGTTCCGTTAGAGGATGGTTCTCGTTTGGGGGGAGTTGAAGTTGGGGAGATGAGTGATGATAAAGTTAAAAGATTTTTTAATAAAGGATTTAATGTTTTAAATTATGTAGAAGTTAATGGCGTCTTTAAACAAGAAATTAAGGAAGTTAAGCTTGGAAATGAGTTATTTATTTTTGATCAAGAGTATGATACCGGCGATGACCATATAGGAATTAGGTTAAGGCGCTCGCTAGCTATAAAATCTCAAGACGTAAAAATGGTATATGGCGTGGTTGCAATTCCTTCAAAATATAAGGTTGAAGATGTTAAAATTTTAAATTTAGTTGAATCAAAAAATGAGAATGAGATATATTTAAATGCTGTAAAGGAAAACAAGGGAGGAGTACTTTCAGCTAAAAATATTACTGAAGTTTTATCCAGAAAAAAATATTTTTCAATATTTTCAGACCCTGAGAATCCTAGATTTGCCACAGATGGAGGTGTCTTATTTTTAGATAAGAAGCCCGTTTTTTATAACTATCACGGATTTAGTCCTTTTGTTAATGAGTCTAGATCAATTGGTTTTCTTTTTAAGGTCGATGGTAGATTGTGTTTGCTTGCTAGATTTGGATATTCGATGCAAAGAAAAGGATGGATAGAGAAAATGACTTATGACTATTATTTAATTGATTTGGAGAGAGCTAAAGGATACTTACCCATGCATTTAAGAGAAGAGAAATGATGATGAAGAGATTATTGATAATGATACTTATTTTAAGTTCTACAAACTCTTTTTCTTTTTCACAAGAGTTTGAGTTTAAAAATGTAAAAGATAAAACACAGAAGGTAAATTTGAAACTTATGGCAGGGAGAATTTGTCATAACCTTTCTAACAATAAATTTACTATGTATAGTTATTTTGGTGGTAACAGAAATAGGGCGTTTTATAATAGTTGTGCGATCGTAGAGTATGAGTTGACTTGTTTGGGGAAAATCGAGAACACAGAGATGGTTTATGGCAAAAAATTTTGTATAAAACCTATAAAATTTAAAGCAAGGCAAGTACAGCTCCTGCATAAGACCTTCACAGACAAGTATGCATGTAAGAAAATATTCGATAATATTGTGCAGGAAAAAAAGAGCAGTGTTTTTAAATGTTCTTTTGATAGAGGTAGTGAGAGGATTGATGAAATAGTTGATTTTGAGAATGATAAATAGAAAAGGTTCATTGGCCAATTCTTATTTTAATTTTTCCTTTTTTATCAAGCATTTACACCTTTACAAGACACGTTAAATTATTAGATAATACCATTTATAAGAACCCGATTAAATCTCACAAGGATGTGGAGAATGGATGGTGTTAGGATGATGGATCGAATTTCAAAAAAACTGGTACAGTTTTATCAAGCTTCTTTTGTAGTTATTATACTTTGTATTTTAGGGGTGACCCTTTATTTTTGGAAACTTGGCTTTATTGATGGAAGTCGGACTAAGGAATTGCATCAGGCCAGTTTTATCATGAATAGTTATGAGAATGATGGGCGCTTTAAAGAGCTTAAGGATTTAGTTCGTGCTCAAAATCCAAAACTTGCGATTAAGAAAACAGAGGATATTGAGGGGGAGCTTGAAAAAATTCACGCTCAAGTTGAGCTGCCAGAGTTTGAAGAGTTGAAGGGAGATATTCAAAAGTTAAAGACTTCAGCTGCTAATCTTATTTCGTTTTCAAAGGTTTCTAAGGTTATTAGTGTTTTTAATACTAAGATGAATCGCTTTTATGAGTATGTGAAGGATAATAATTGGAGGACGTTGACTCGTTTGAGTGATCGAGTTTTTGGCCAGACAAATGGACATATTAATCAAGATAAGTTGGGTGTTTTGGTAAAGAACTTGTGGCGAGATTTTGAGTCGATGCAAAAGATTACTGAGAATTCAGTGTTGGAGAGAAAGGATAAAGCTGAAATTATTAGTCGAATTTCAAATCTTAAAGTTGAAATTAAGATGTTAAAAAAATATGTTGATGAGCGGAATTTTTATTATAAGCTTCATCAGGATACACAGAATTTGATGCGTGCTTGGTTGGATAAGGTGGCACCTGAACTTACCTTGCAAAAGCTTAAGACAGAGAAGATTGGGCGCTATTATGTGCTTGGCCTCTTGGGAATCTTATTTTTAACTCTTTGTGCTTTTGTTTTTAGCTTCTTGATTAATAAAATCTTCGTGGCCAAGGGACAAAAAGAAATTGAAAATGAGTTTGAAGCTTATGTTGGGGAGGTTTTGTTGGAGGGGAAAGCCTTAGATGAAACTTATTCTAAGGATTTTCAAAAATTTTCAAGTAAGATGTCGGCATATTTTCATAAGCGGATGAGCTTTGGTTCTATTTTTCAAGATGCTTTACCGTTGTCTTCGGTTTTATTGGATAAAAATTTGAAAGTGATTTGGGCGAATAAACACTTTTGTGAAGATTGGGATGTTTCAGAGGAAGAAATTAATAAAGATTATATGAGTTGGGATTTTTTAAGCAAGCTTACAAATATTGGGGATGATGATCCAGTTTTAGAAGCTTTAAAGAATCATGTGGCGGGTATTTATCAGGTGCAAGTTAAGGCCAATGACGAAGCTTCGGTTCGACCGTACGAGATGTTTGTCTCACCGACAAAATATCAAGGTGAGACGAGAATTATGTTGTTCTTTTATGATTTGACTAATATTGAGCAGACAATTCAAGATCAAGCTAAAAGTTTGGTGACACCTGTAAGGCGCAGTCTCAGTCGTTTAGTTGAAGGTGAGGATATTGAAAATGAAGATCTTATGCGCGAGTTTAAAATTGCAGATATAGAAGATGTTTATCAATCGTTTGTGGACTTAGATCAACATTTTCGTGGCAGAAGAGAAAACTTTTTGGATGAGATTGAGTCTTTAAATGAAAGGTTAGAAAACTTTAAGTCTTTATCTGAAATGCTTAATTCTCAGATGCAGGAAGCACTTGGAAATACTAAAAAGTCTTTTGATGCTCTTAAGCAGTTTAAAAATGCTGTTATTTCTCTTTCGACTTATAGTAAGGAATTGGAACGTAAAGGCAGACAAAGCATTGAAATATTAAATGTGAGTATGGGAAGTATCCGCTCAAGTGTTTCAAAAGTTGAAACTCTTAAAAATGTTTCTTATGAATTAAGTAGTGCTTTGCCGCGTTTTCAGGCCACAAAGGATGAGTTAAGACAAACGAAGAGTTTGATGTATGAATCTAAGGCGAAATTGGCCCATGAGATTTCTCAGTTAACATTACTTATTAAAAAATATCAAGATGTAGGAAGTTTAGAAAAACTCAATCGTGTTATTGATAAGGCCAATAATAGCCTTAATTATTTCAATGAACATGCTGATGAGCTGGACAAAAAAGTTGCGAGTTTAGAGTTGATTTTGAGTAAGGCCCAAATGGTTTCTGATAATGGACAACATCAGCTAGAAAAGGTGCATACTCAAGGGGAAAGACAGCAGCTAGAATTATGCGAAAATGAGGTTAAGAGTCTGAGTCGTCAATTGGATCAAACCCAGGAAAAAATTCAAACGACAGAGGAAGATGTGGTGGAGAATCTTAAGCATATTTTTCATTCAACTAAAGAGAATTTGCTGCTAACTTCCCGTAATCGGTCACAATCGCCCGAAGCGTCTGTTTAAGTTATAATAGACTTTACGCCTAAGGTTTGATATCACAACTGTAAGTTATGCATATCAAACTGGTGGGTCATGGTTTTAAGCGAAGCAAAGAAAGGACAGTGGTATATTATTGAAGAGGTTGATACAGCTTCTTCCCATGCAGGATCGCGCTATTATCAGCTAGGTATTATCGCAGGTGAAAAAGTGATGCTTAAGCGCTGTGCACCAATTTTTAAAGATCCCTTACTTATTCAAATTTCAGACTCACAATTAGCTTTAACTAAAGCAGAAGCTGCTTTAATAAAAATCAAAGCGTTAGGATCATAGTATGTCATTAGTGGGCTTAATTGGACTTCCGAATTCAGGAAAATCATCTATTTTTAATGAACTGACTAAAAATCGTCAACGAGTGGCCAATTTTCCGGGGATTACAGTTGAAAAAAAACTAGGAAAAATATCTGGATATGATTTTGATTTTAACTTAATTGATTTGCCTGGGGTTTATACCTTAGATGTTTCGACTTTAGATGAGAAAGTCACAAGAGATTATTTATTTAAAAAAGTTAATGATGAGCAGGCCAGCGTTTTTATTTTAGTCATTGATGCGACTAATTTAAAAAAATCAATTTATTTGGCGGCTCAACTTAATGAAATTGGACAAAAATTTGTTATTGCACTCAATATGGCCGACCTGGCAAAAAATCGTGGACAAGAAATTGATACAGAAGTTCTTTCAAAAAAATTAGGAGGAGCTCCGGTGATTCCTACTGTTGCTGTTCAAGGTAAAGGAATGCAAGAGCTTTTGCTGGCGGTAAAAAAATTATCGGCCCAAACAAATGAGACAGTAGAGCTTCCCAAAGATTATCAAAAGAAAATAAAAGCTCCGGCTTATATTAAAGAAAAATTAGATTTTGTAGATGAAGTGGTGAAAGCAGTTATTCTAAAAAAGATTAAAAAAGACGCTTTTACAGAAAAACTCGACTCGGTTGTTTTGCACCCTTTTTGGGGACCTCTTATTTTGGGAGTGACTTTAATCGCTATTTTTCAATTATTGTTTTCTTGGTCAGATCCGTTTATGGGAATGATTGAGAGCTTTTTTGAGTTTTTGAGTTTGCAAGTGACGACTATTTTGCCAGACGGTTATTTAAAATCGTTAATTGTTGATGGAGTCATTGCTGGTGTGGGAGGTATTTTAGTTTTTCTTCCTCATATTGTTTTTCTTTTTGTGATTATTTATTTTTTGGAGGACTTTGGTTATTTAGGACGGGCAGCGTTTCTTTTAGATTATATTATGCGCAAGGTCGGTTTACCTGGAAAGTCAGTTGTTCCGCTTCTTTCTTCTCATGCCTGTGCGATCCCTGGAATAATGTCGGCCCGAATCATTGAAAATCCTTTTCAGCGAATGCTGACAATTATGATTTCTCCCTTAACGACTTGTTCTGCTAGACTGCCCGTTTATACACTTTTAATTGCAGCGATTGTTCCCGATACAAAAGTTTTAGGCTTTTTAGGTTTGCCTGGGCTGGTTTTATTTGCACTTTATATGTTTGGTATTCTTTCGGCGTTTGCAGTGGCGTATATTGCAAGAAAGACTTATGCTCCCACTTCTCCGAGTTATTTAATGATGGAGCTTCCTCCTTATAGGACTCCGAGAATTGTTAATGTTTTAAGAGGCGCTTTGCAAAAAGGATGGATTTTTATTAAAAAAGCCGGAAGTATTATTCTGGTACTTTCAATGATTATTTGGGTTTTGGTTAGCTTTCCTAAGGCCCCTGATAATGCGCAACTTCCTCAGATTCATTATTCTTATGCGGCGACAATTGGAAAAACATTTGAACCTATTTTTAGCCCTTTAGGTTTTGATTGGAAAATTACCACCGCCTTAATTCCAAGCTTTGCTGCCAGAGAAGTTTTAGTTGCAGCTATGGGAACTGTCTTTGCTATAGAGGCGGAAGATGTAGAAGAGGAAGCTTTTATTGGAAGTTTATCCCATACGCTGACTGACGAGTATACTCTGGCCACTTTGTTGGCCTTGCTCGTGTGGTTTGTTTTTGCTCCACAATGTATTGCTACTTTTGGGGTTATTAAAAAAGAGACGAATAGTTATAAAATGCCTTTGATCTTTGGGGCCTATACTTTGGCCTTGGCGTATTTCTTTTCTTTTTTAACTTATATTATTTTGTCCTAGAGATCTTGTAAGTTCTTGTTTTTGTAAGATATCCTATAATTCTTTAAAAAAAGTACAACCATTTTAGTGTTTTTTACGTCTAAATAAATAGGTAATAAACCCTAGGAGATATGTTATGAAAAAAATGACCCCACTTATTCTTGCTATTCTAATGTTAAGCTCTTTTAGCTACGCTAAGCCTGGCGAAGGTAGAAGAGGTGGCATGATGAAAGCACTTAAGCAGCTTAATCTTAGTGATGCTCAAAAAGAAAAACTAAAAGCCGCCAGAGCAGAGTCAAAAGGAAAAAAAGACAGAAGTGAAAAAAAACAAGTGCGTGAACTTCATCAGAAAATGAAGGAGCTTTTTGCCTCTAACGCCCCTCAGTCAGAGCTTAAAGCAGTTCATGAAAAAATAAATTCTTTTCGCAAACAAAGAGATGAGCAAAGATTTCAAAAATTGATGGCGGTACGTGAGATCTTGACCTTAGAGCAAAGAAAAAAGTTTCAAGAGATAATGGATGAAAAAAGAATGAAAAGACGAGATCGCAGAAAAAATGATTAAAAATTTAAAATGGCGATCAATATTTTTTCAAGAGGATCAAAAAAAACTTGATCCTCTTGAAGCTTTTAAAGTTTATTATCAAGAAACTTACCCCTTTGTGCGGCAAATCCTTTTTTGGAATTTAAAGGACAAATCATTGGTGGAAGACCTTGTTCAGGAAACTTATTTAAAGGCGTGGAAATCTTTTTCTCAATTTAAGCAAGAGTCTTCTTTTAAAACTTGGATTTATAAAATTGCGATTAATACAGTTAAAGATTTTTATCGCAAACAACAATGGCAGTCAGAAGTTAATGAAAATTACCAGGAACAAAGTGCATCTGACTCTTATGCTGTCTTAGATCTAGTAGAAAAGTCAGTGTTAAATATTGATTTAAACTTACGCGAGTTTTTTATTCTTTATTATAAGTTTAATTATACCTTTGCAGAAATTGCTCAGCTAAGTGAGCAAAATATTAATACGGTCAAAACGAAAGTTTATAAGGCCAAAGAGCAGTTTATTGATTTTTATCAAAAAAATGGAGCAGAAGATGGACGATCAAAAAATTCGAAATCTTCTTAAAAAAGAAGATCTTGATCATTCTCAAAAAACATGGGTTCAACTTGAAAAAAGAATTCAACAAGAAAAAAAAGGGCAGCAGACAAAGAGTCAATATGGACTTGCAGTTGTTCTCTCACTTGTTGTGTTAAGTATATATGTCCTACGAGGTCATTTAACTTTACCAGGACAACAGCAAAAACTAACAGAAGACCAAGTTATTGCAGAGTTTATGTTAGAAGCAACTCAATATTATGAAGAAGATCAGACGAGTTATCGTTGGGCCGGACTTTAGTTATTATGTTTAAAAGTAACTTTAGTCCAAGGCTTTAATTGCCAAGTCGTTGTGACTTCAGCAATAACCTCTTGATCGGTATTATAGATTTCAGTTGTAAGGGTGATATCTACAGATGTGTGAGAATCTAATTGCTCTTTAAATTCTTTAAAATTATATTTTTGAACATCAACTCTTCCTTGAAGCTTACCTCTACCTTGTTGAAAATAATGAGTATGAAGCTCTTTGAGAATGATGCGATAGCTTGAACTTCCAAAAAATTTAATGATTGAAAGTCCCGCAGGGTATTCCCCTAAAGTCGCAATGGCACAAGCATGTTGACCACCGAGATGATTTTTATTTTTTTTAATAAAAGGGAGTTCAATAATTGTTTGCTGCTGGGACAACTCAATAAATTTAAATTTATGAGGTAAGTTAAAAGGAATTCCCGAGTTAAACAGTTTTTCAAGTGTTTTAAGCACTAGTTTTTTGTTGCTATTACTTAATAAGGAGTCGACAAATTCTGATATTTTTTTATTCATAAACTAAGTATCGGAATATTGTTTAAAAAATATACTGTCAGATGAAGTTTGTTTTCTAACTTAAGAGATTGTGATTAACTTAAGGGATACGAAAACAAAGGAAGTTTTTATGAATAAATTATGGATGATTTTATGTATTTTAGGAATCAACGCATACGCTACAGTAGAAGATGAAGTCTATATTACAATTGGTTCTGATGCCGTTTTATCTAGTCAAAAATCTTTAAATGCCCCTAAGGCACTTAAGCAAAGTTCTGGCATTACTGTCATGAAAGTAAAAAAGTCGGAGATTGAAAGTTTATCTCATCTTATGCATGAGAAGTTTAATCGTTGTGGTGGATTTATTGTTCATGACTCAAAAGCTGAGGCGATGGAAGTTTTAGCTTTAGAAGGAATCAGACAAAAAGCTAAAAACTTACCTTTTGCCGATTTTACTATCGATCAAGAACAGAAAGCGACAAAATTAGTGAGTATGGTTAAAGAGTTTCCAATTCGCGATATGATTCTTGAGCTTTCTAAGTTTCAAAACCGTTATTATAAGTCTCAGTCTGGTGTTGATTCACAAGCTTATATTAAAACAAAATGGGAAAAGCTTGCTGCGGCCAGAAATGATGTAAGAGTCGAATATTATAAACATTCTCGTTGGCCACAACCTTCTTTAATTATGACTATTGAAGGAACGTCAAAAAAAGATGAGATTGTAATTATTGGAGGCCATGCAGATTCAATTGCAGGTTGGTGGGGTCGTGAGAGGGCCAGAGCACCTGGTGCTGATGATAATGCCTCTGGAATTGCTACTATAACTGAAGTCATTCGAGTTATGATGGAGTCTGGTTATCAACCGTCGAGAACAATTCAGTTTATGGCCTATGCTGCAGAAGAAGTAGGGCTTTTAGGTTCTAAGGCCATTGCTAATGAATATAAGGATCAAGGAAAGAATGTGGTATCAGTTGTTCAATTTGATATGACTAATCATAAGGGAACTGAAGATTTAGATATCGTTTTTATGACTGACTATACTAATCAAGCTCAAAATAAGTTTATGGGAGCTTTGATTGATAAATATGTAGAGGGTGTAAGCTGGGGCTATTCAAAATGTGGTTATGGTTGTTCTGATCACGCATCATGGCATAATGCCGGTTTTCCAGCATCGATGCCTTTTGAATCAACGATGAGAGATAGTAATGGCCATATCCATACGAAAAGAGATACTATTGATGTAAATGGATCTGGCGGTACAGCAGATCATGCTGAAAAGTTTGCTCGTTTGGGTGTAGCTTATTTAGTTGAAATGGGAAAATAAAAAGACGATTAATTGGAAATAGCAAAGTTATTTGAAGAAATTGAGGAGAGTTTAGAAGCCACGAGAAAAGTTTTTATCAAAACTCATATTGATGAGGATGATGAAGATTTTCGTTCTCTAGAGGAAGCTAAGCTTATCTTAGAAAATTTAAAAATAATGGCCTTAGATTCTCTAAGGCTTTTTTCTGATCATCCTTCCTTAGAATCAATCTTTGAAAAAAACTTCGGTAAATTCAAGCTGATTTTTACTCGAGATAATATTGTGCAAACCTGTTTGTCTGATGATTATTTGTTTCCTGACAGTGAAGAGTTTCCTCTGCCGGTTGATCATAAAATTGATAAGCAATTATTAGACAATTACGTTCTCTCTTTTCAAGATTGGATTTCACAAATAAAACATCACCACCAAGAAACACAACACTTGTTATTGGAAACGTTTTCTTTGGAGATCAAACATAATACTTTAAGCTGTCAGTGTGTTAAATGTATTGCAGATTATCGCGCTAAGGTTAGAGAATATGTTTATCAAAATCAAGTTGAAACTATTGATAAAGCGGAAAACTCTTTAGAAGATTTTATCGTTGATAAAGATATTCCTTATATTAGTCATTATATTTCCAAGCTCAGAAAAGAATTAGAAAAAGGTATTAATCAAGTTAAGTATAGGCTTAAGAGAGGCTCGTTAAATAAATTAGACTCAGATGTTAAAGCTCATTTCAAAAGAAAATTAGGGCCTAGCTCTGAGGTTGGACTCATTTATCGCCAACGCCTGATTAGTTTTTTTAACGGAATTTTAAGTGAAGAAGGACATGCTGCAGATCTTATTAGTGATAATGAATACGATCGCTTTTTTACCCAATTAGGCATCGGGATTTGGAAGCCAGAGAAAATGCTCAAAAGGGAGTTTTTAAAACTGCTTAAATCAGTTTTGGCCTTAAAGAGAAAAGATATTTCGGCTTCTATCTTACGAGAATATTTAGGTCAATTTTGGGTGCACTCCCCAGCAAGAAGACGCAAAAGAAAAATTTTCTATCATATGGGCCCAACCAACTCTGGAAAAACTTATAATGCTATTGAGGCATTAAGTAAGTCTAAAAATGGATGCTATTTAGCTCCTTTAAGGTTATTGGCAAGTGAGCTTTACGATACTCTTAATGATAAAGGTGTCGCAACAACTTTACTGACAGGTGAAGAAGTTATCGAAGTGGAAGGGGCAAGTCATTTTTCTTCAACTATTGAGATGGCCAAACTCAATCAAAGTTTTGAATGTGTTGTGATTGATGAAATTCAAATGATTACTGACCCACAAAGAGGGTGGGCCTGGACAAGGGCCTTAGTTAACTCTGATGCTGAAGAAATCCATCTATGTGGAGATCATTCGGTTTTTGAATTAGTTGAGAAGATACTTAAATTAACAGGAGATACTCTAGAGGTTTTTAATTATGAAAGAAAAACCTCTTTATCTGTCATGCCTCATCCTATCAAGCTTATTGATATGGAAAAAAATGATACTCTAATTGTATTCTCACGTAGAAATGCCTTGAAGTATAAAAGAGATCTTGAAAATTTAGATTTTAAAGTTTCTATTGTTTATGGAAGGTTGAGCCCTGAAGTGAGAAGAGAGCAGGCCAGAAAGTTTGATGAAGGTGAAACCGATATAATGGTGGCCACTGATGCCATCGCTATGGGAATGAACCTTCCGGTCAAACGTATTGTTTTTTCGGCCACATCTAAGTTTTTTAATAATAAAGAGCATCCTTTAACTCACTCTGAACTTAAGCAAATATCTGGAAGAGCAGGGCGCTTTCAGCGTTTTCCTGAGGGGTTTGTCACAACACTTACAAAAGTTGATGATGGAATTGAAACTATTCGTGATGCTTTATCCTACGATTTAGAACAAAAAGAACTCGCTATGGTGGGCCCAGATCTTGAAATATTTAGGTCTGTGAATATGGCCTTAGAAGAAAATAACTTAAAAACTCTTAGCTTATCTGAGTTTTTAAGACTTTTTAATACAATGAATTTTGAAAAACCTTTTTATTGTGTTGACTTAAAAGAGATGATTGAGTTAGCAGAAATGGTTGAAGAAGCCGATACGATGGATTCTTTGTCGGATGCAGAGATCTTTGGTTTTGCCTGTGCTCCTGTCAATCAAGGATTGATTGAACACGTTCAATATTATATCTGGATTTTAAATCATTATGTCGGAAAGAAAACAATTTTAAATGAAGATATTGACTCTGAGTCGGATGATATCGATTATTTAGAAACGGCCATAAAATGTGTTGAGCTTTATCAATGGCTGGCCCGCCACTTTGAAAATAATTATTTTAGCTTTGATCTTGAAGCGCTCAATCACAATAAATCGATGGCAATAGAAAAACTCAATCAATTATTATCTGAAAAAACATCTAAGAAATGTTCTTCTTGTGGTGTTAAATTGGATGATGATTTTCGTTTTAATATTTGTGAGACCTGCTTTAGTCAAAGAAGACGAGGGCGTGGCGGATCTGGTTCAAGAAATAGGTATAAGGGATCGAAAAATAATTCTCAAAAAGGTTCAAATAAGAAAAGATCTTCATCATCTGCTGATCGATTCAAAGGAAAGAACAAAAAACGAAGTTCTAAAAAGAAACCAACGAAGAATAAATCGTCAGCATTTAAACGGGGCTAGAGACTCAAAATGCTTTTAAGTGAATACGCAAAACAAATACTCTATGGTGAAAAATTCTCAGATAAAATTCAGGACTTACCTGAAAAGATTGACTTTGATGAGTCTTGTGTCCTGGCCCTTCCTAAAACTCCTGGAAGAGACCATAAACTTCAAATTTCGCCCGAAAATATAAAATTTCCTAAGGGGCATTTTCATGAGCTTGAAAAAAAGGCCATTGCTTTACATAGTTTTGCTAATCATGAATTATTGGCCATCGAGATGATGGCCTGTGCACTTTTAATTTATCCTCATCATACTCCGGAGTTAAAAAAATTCAAGCAAGGGGTGATAAGCTCTCTTGTGGATGAACAAAAACATCTAAAGCTTTATGTTGAGCGTTTAAATGAATTAGGCTATGAGTTTGGAGACTTTAAGCTGAATGACTTTTTTTGGAAATATATGCCTAAGCTTAAAACACCGGCTTCTTATTTAAGTGTTATGGCGCTTACATTTGAAGCGGCAAACTTAGATTTTGCTTTTTTTTATCAAAATGTTTTTTTGGAGCTAGGAGATAAGAAAACAGCAGATATTTTAGCAACGGTTTTAAAAGATGAGATTTCTCATGTGGGTTTTGGTGTTCATTTTTTAAACAAGTGGAAAGAAGATAAGAGCCTATGGAATTATTATAACGAATTATTACCTTATCCTTTAACACCTGCTCGTGCCAAGGGAAAGAACTTCATTGAACATGTTCGAAAAAAAGCAAAAATGGATGAAGATTTTATTCAAAAAATAAAACATTTTGATGATAATTTTGCTATAACAAAGAGAAAAGAATGGAAAAAGTAGCTTGGCTTTTTGATGCTGACTTTGAAAAAAGGCTTTTCTCATCCCAAAAACTTCCTTTCATTTCCACGAGAGAAAATCAAGAATTTGAATATCTCATTCATTTTTTAGATCCTGATAAAACAATATTTACCCATAAAACTTATTCAAAATCTTATAAAGAATTTTTAAAAAAATTTACTCAAAAAGATTTTAAAACAACAAATAATCGGGACTTTCTTATAAAACCTTGGTGTAGTCCCTACACTCAAACGGATATACTTAAAGTCTATCAATCTAAGCTTGAAGCTTACCAGATTCTTCAAAGGCATGGTTTATTGGAGAATAATTTTTCACTTATTCAAAAAAAAGAAAATTTAAAAGAAAATAAATTATATAAATTTGCTAAGAACTCTAGTGGGAGAGGACATTATATTTTTCCCCGGGATAAGATTCGATTAGAAAAATTATTGGACAATAATGAAGTGTTAATTGAAGAAGAAATTTATCAAAGAGTTCTCGATTTTTCTACCTTAATAAAAAATGGAAAAGCGGTAAAGGTTTATGAGAATATTGTTGATGATCATTTTCAGTATCGTGGCACCATGATTTCTAAAGACTTTAAGCTGAATAAAGAGTTTGAAAAAAAATACCAAGATGTTCAAAGTGAAATTATAAAAATGTTATCTGATTTTAAAGGTGTGTTTTCTCTTGATTCATTTCTTTATCAAAAAAATGAACAGATTTTTCTTTTTCCTATCTGTGAATTTAATATGCGAAAAACGATGGGTTATATTGCTTATCAGCTGCAACAAAAATATTTCAAAGAACAGGACTATTTTGCTCTTGTTTTAACGAGAAATAGAAAAGAAAGTCCCCAAGACCATGACTCCTTAACGCTACTTTCTCCAATGGATAATTTGTTTTATGTTTATGCAGCCGTTGCGCCATCTGAGCTCGAATTGAAAAAATTAATCTCGACTTTGTTTTAAAGTTTCTAAAATAATTTTACCAGCTTCTTCGGCTGACCTTCCGTAGGCTATAATCCCATCTTGGTGACCTGACATTACAAAAATCCCTTGCTTGTTTTTGCCAATACATCTTTGAGCTTCTTGGGCCATTTCATGGGTGCCATAGTTAATATCTTTAGATGTCGCGGGATAGTTATTTTTGAGCATATAATTCCATAATTGATTATGATGGACATGAAAAACCACATGAATATCTGGACAGCTATGATAAATAGCGTAGTGAGTTAAGGACTCACTAGATGGAGCTATTGGGCCTTTAGCCTCAACACTCATTTTATGAAGATCTGCCTTTGTGACTTTTGTATACTCTTTTCCCGTTAAATGAGGATATTTTCCAGTTTGGGTTCCAGTGATGATAAATTCATTCGTCGCTTGAGTTAACCTTTTAGATAGATTTCCATACCCAACTTTTTCAATGGGGTATTCACCGATGAGATTCATCTTAAAAAGAATGGCCCGCCACTTTTCAAGGTCAATAAAGAGTTTTTCTTCCAGTGAAGCTGTCATTTTAAGGTTGAACTTGAATTTTATGACACCTTCTGAGGGAGTATTGGTCATATTTTATACCTGAAATATATTTAAAAAATTGTAAAAGCTGTTTATACTATATTATAGAGTTTTAGATTATTATAGACAAGAGATTATGATTAAAAGTGAATGAGGTGCTGTATTTCTGACTCAGATAAAACAGATGAAATTGATAATGAAGATTGGGAATCTGAGCAGGAGACAGAGAGTGGTGTTCATATTGAAGAATATGATCAAACGGCGACCTCTGGGGTTCAGACGAGTACTGATATCACAAAAGAGAATATTAAAAATAAAGTTAAGTCTGCATTTTCAAAATTAAAAAAACCAATCAAAAAAAAGCAAGATGCCACAACTTCAGATGAAGATGTGACAGGAACGAATATTGATTTTGACTCAGATGAACCAGCTCAAGGAACTGCGACAAGGGCCATTAATCAGAAATTACCTTTTTTAGGGAAAATTCTTAATAAAGTAAAAAAACAAGAATCGAGTGATGAAGAAATTGATTTTAACTTAGAAAATGATGGAGAAACTTCAAAACGTAAACTGCAATTAAAACCTATCCACCTTATTATTATTGCGGCTTTAGGTGTTTTGTTATTTCTTGATTTTGAAGAAGAACCAAAAAGTCCCGCTCCAAAATCAAAGCCAATTAAGAAAGTTCAAAAAAAAGAACAACCAAAAAATGAGCAAAAGCCGACTACCGTAGTGGAAGAAAAGAAGGTACAAAAAACTGAAAGTGAAGCTCTTGATAGCAAGGCTGCCCCTGTTGAAGAGATAACGCAGCAAGAGAGTGAATCTCAGAAAAATACTGTCGAGGAAAATGATGTAAAAGACCAAGCTCAAGCTGATTTGGAGCCAACAGAGTCAGAAGAGACTGAGCAACCGACAAAGAATAGTGATTTATCTCAAGTTGAAGATATAAGTAAAGTTGTCGAGCAGGCGAAACAAAATCTTAAGACCAAGAAAAAGGATTGGGTCGAAGAACCAATATTTGATTCACCTAGTGAAGAAGATTCTAGCGTTGATACTGAAACTGAAGCCGAAGTTGTTGAAGCCGATGTGCAAGTTGATGAAACAGTTTCAGATGAGCAAGTTGCTGTAGAGGATGAAACGACTCAGATGACAAAGCAACTCTTAACAGACTTAGAAAGTAAGTTACAGGAAAATAAAGAGGAACAAGCATTAATAGAAGTTGTTCAACCAGCTTCGGCTCCACATTATGAAACAGTTGGGAAAGCCTTGGTTTATAACTGTGAAGGAAAGCATTGGGCCTGTGTTGAAATGAGTGAGTTTATTCAATGTCGCAAGAATTTTTCATGGAATAAAAAAAGCTCTATTCCTGTTGAATGTTATCCTTATTTAAAATTAGATAATCCGATGGACTGTGTGATTTTACAGCAAGAAAAAATTGACTCTGTGGCCAAAACAGATTTTTGTATGGAGAAATAGTCTTCATCATCAATTTAGTAGAGCGCTTCCTAGCCTCTACGCTACAGAATCGTGGTTCAAAGACTCTTCAGTTTGAAAATGAATATTTTTATAACTTTGTTCTGTGAGAACTTGAAAAAAATCCTCTAAAAGGTTTTTATCAAGTTGCCCTCCACTGAGTGATTTGAGTTCTTTTACTGCCTTGTCAAAACTCAGGGGGAGTTGGTGAATTGTTCGAGCAGTCATACAATCAAAAGTATCACAAATGGCTATAATTCTTGAAAGTAAAGGTATATGTTCTCCCTGTAAAGCATTAGGGTAGCCTTTGCCATCGTAACGCTCATGATGATGTCGTATACTTAGAGCGATATTATAAAATCCATGAATTTCTTTTAAAATATCAAAAGATTGTTGAGGATGAGTTTTGATCAACCTAAACTCTTCATCACACAATCTTGTTGGCTTATTAAGAATACGATCTGGTACTCCTAATTTTCCAATGTCATGAAGGACTGCTGCAATTTCAAGTTCAAAGAGTGTCTTTTGATCTAATTCTAGTTTCCTACCTGTAGCCGTTGCATACTGATGGACACGGAGACAATGTTCATATGTGTCTAGATCTTTGGCCTTAATGGCTTTAAGAAAACTAGCTGCAATATTTTTATAAAGATTTAATGATGTCGAAGTATCCAGAGTTTGAGTGGAGTGATGAGGCGCCATTATTTGTCCTTTTGCATTTTAAGTTATAGCTCTTATCGGTTGTTTTCCCGATAAATAAACAGTAGAATGAAGCTTGTTATCATTTAGAGGGTAGTATTTTGATTATTGTTGATAGAAATAGTGGGATATCTCAGTGGCTTCAATCATTTGAACTTAATGAAACAGGTCAAGTAAAAGTCGATCTTGAGACATTGGAAGTCGCTTCAGGCTTTGATACAGAACTCGTTATGATACATCTTGAGGAATATGCTCAAATGAACGAACTTCAACAGCTGAAATTGTCACAGGTTGGCGCTATCCTTATTTATAATCCTGAAAACAAAATAATTGATCATTATTTAGATAAAGTCATTGGTGTTATAAGTGAAAAAACATCAACAGCTTTAGTAAAGAATCAAATTGTTTATTTTGAAAAAATGTTACGCCAGAGTGCTATGCTTAAGTCTCAGCTTTTAACTTTAAACCATGAGTTGCTAAATACGATGAGTGGTGTTGAGTCTCAACTCTTAAGAGTCAAAAAAGTTTATGAGGAAAAATCTCCTAAAAGATTAGAAGAGTTTAAAGGAGTTTCTGCTTATAGTAAGTATGCTGCGGGGGAAGATATTGGTGGTGAGTTTTTTGATATTTTTTCTTTTGAAAACAAAATTTTTATTCTCATGAGTTCCAGTTCTTCTTATCTCATATCAAGTAGTTTATTAGATTTATTTTCAAAACTAAAGCAAAAGCAAGAAATTAGTGGTGAGCTTGAAGAATGGTTTATTAGTGAGATGAAGAAACAAGTGACTCACTTAAACGAAAATAAAAATAAGCCAATAGATTTTTCCTTATTAACATGTATTATTGATTTGAATACTTTAAAAGTTGAAGGTCATAATTTTGGCCATTTTCAGTTCTTAAGTTCTCAATTTTCTCATCAAATATCTTCCTGTCGAAGTTTTTCCGATTCTTTGGCACAAGCAAGCTTTGAATTTACTATTTCTAGGGGAGAGAGATTATTGTTTAATTCGCCTGGCTTTTTAAAAAATTGGCAGCGTATTAAACCTGGTTTTGTTATAGAAGAGTTAATCAGTGACTCACGGATAAAGCCTTTAGATGTGTTAGACGAAATTTATTTTCAGTTAAGAAAAGAGTCTCAAACAGGCTTTTTAACATTTGATGCTTCATCTGTAATTTTGGAGGTTGATGAAAATGTCATGGTTCAGATGTAATTATTTTTTTATACTTATTCTTGTTCTTCCATCAACGATCTATGCTCAAAGATATACTTCACAAGAGTGTTTAAAGGCTAATTTTGTTACATCCATCGAAAATGAAGAACGATTTTTTGGGTTAATAAGAAGTGTTTTAACTATAAAAAAAGAGGGATGCATAATAGATGTTCACTATAAAAATATTTTGGAGACAAGTTGGTTAATTGATATTTGTCGTGAACCGATTCATATAAAAGAATCAAGGTTTGGTAATCAAAGTGTTTTTAAAAGAGTCGGTGTATGCGAGGGAGCCGTTGAGACAGATTATTGTTCTTCTTGGAAAGAGTTGCATAAAACGTTGCAAGATTATGGACTAATCTTTGCTCAAGGTGAAAGAGAGAAATTAGAGACAGCCCATGGAAAGGTATACTGTAGTTATCTTTTAGCAAAAAAATATTTAGGCCAAGGTGTTCTTTTTTCTAAATATGGGAAAAATATAAATCTTTTTGACGATAAAGAACCGTCCCAAAAAATCCATCGTTCTGAAACTTCAACACCTGCGCCATTACAACAAAAAACGAAGCCTGAGTCGTCTGAACTCGTGGGAAATACAAAACCATCTACTCACGAGCAAGATAGTATCGATTTTGATCAACAAAAAGCACAAGAAGAAAGTCTTACTGAAATACAGGAAGATAAGCGCTTCTAGTTATTCCTCAAATCTTCTTTTCTTACTTCTGGGGTAAAAGTCAGATAGTGGTATTAAAATTGCAAATTTATTTCATAGTATGAATTTATTGAGGAAATATTATGAATTTTACGTCTAAAGTTTTGACACTTGTTTTACCTCTGTGCAGTTTTCACTTAAATGCGGCTCCGGCGTGCGAAGAGGTTGTCTTGGGTAATGTGGGGATGGAATATTGGAGAGATTCCATTGGAAATGGTGTAAGAGGGGAATTTGTTAGGCAGCTTAATAAAAAGGATGATCTTTTTGAAAAGCTTGAGCCCGAAATTGAGTTCGATTTAAATCCCTATTTAGATTTGGAATTAACGTTTTCTCGTAATATCAAAAGTCATTTGCCTAAGCCTAATTCAGGTCGAATCGCGGCAGAAGATTTTTTTAGTTTTAAAGTACAAAATAAGCTTGATATTGAATTTAGGGCCCAAGCAGATGAGTCCATCTTTTTTACAGGGGCAAACGCCGGGGTGAATCTTGTGCATTCTTCTGATCATATTTCTGGACAAAAAAATGAATCAACTTGTGATATTTATCGGAAACTAATTGATCTTGACACTCAGAGGGGGCAGGAGTTTTATAAGGGAATTTGTACAACTCGTAAAAAGAACTTTATGACTAAGTTTTATGAGGATACAGTGAATTTCTTTTCACAAAAGATAGGAAGTGCTCTTTATCTTTTTTCTGATAGTGAAAAACAAAGAAAATATGCAGAAGATCCTTTGGCAGCATTAAAGGTTCATTCTTTGTTGGGGATTCCATTAGAGCCTGAGGTTTTCTTTGAAAATAATCAGGACTTAGCTATTGGAGATATTGTTGAGCATACAAGTTATTATGGAATTACTCCTCTGGGAATTGATTTTGATTTATTTCAATTTGTTGGTCCTAGTTATTCTCGTTATTATCGAGTTTTCCGAACTCTTACTTTTAAGAAGGGGTATGGTAATAAAGTTGTCGCAGAAGTTGCAGATACAGTTGTTTCTGGAAACGATATTGAAATTTATAAAATTAGACCTAAAATTTTAAAATTCATTAAGTTAAATTTTGGAAAGTGGAATATAAGTGATTTTAACCAAGAAAGCCTAGTTCAACGTTTTGAAATCGACTTAAATCATGTCGATGGAATTCGTTTCTTTAAAAAATTCCTATTTTCTGCTTATACACCTAAGTTTGACTTAAATAAAGAGAGTGTATTAATTGACTACTCGGAGTATAAGGATGGTGTAAAAGCACAACAACCTGTATTAAGAAGTGGTGAGGGGTTTGATAATAATCTTGTTTTAAAGTTTCCTGAAGTCTTAGACTTTCAGGATAGAGAGCACGAAAATATTGATCATGTGTATTATGAAGATCAACATTATACAGAAGCTCAAAAATTCAGAAAACGTGAAACTGAATTTAAACTTGGTTTTTTAGGACTATCTGAAATTGATAAAAAGTTTGAATGTAAATTAGGAATTATTGTTAATCAAAAAATCCCTTTAAAAGATGGAGCGGATCTTAAAATAGATTGCTTTTATACCAATGCTTATTTAGATGCTGAGCAAGCCACTGATTTGAAAGATTATTTAATGATGATAAGTAATGCACGTTTGAGTGAAGAACATCAAAAGACCATCACATCTTTAGCCGATGGGGGAAAACAAAAAGTTCAGTTGGCCACAAGTCTTAACCTTTCAGCTGAGGGGATTTCTCACTTAGTTAATGTTTCTGAAGAAGAAATTTATGCACAGGCCTCTAAACTCTTTTTCGGAGAAGATAGTCAGAATGTTTTTTCTAAACGGCATCATTCAAAATGGCTAAGAGCGAGACCGGTTTTAAACCCAAATGCAGACTTGGCCACAAAGTTTAGAACCCAAGACAGAACATATAAAACTTGTGCAGATATGTTTTATAAATTAGGAATCACAGAAGATCTTGAGCCAAAATATAACGATTTTCAGGGAATTGTTGGGCATGGACTTGGAATTGATGCCTATAAGCCGAATCGCTGCTATCGTTATTTTACTATGGTGAAGGATATGGCGAATAAAATTCTTGAAGTCCAAGATGAACTTAAAAAATCAACACGACTAAAGGATATGTTACAAATTTTATTAGACCTGAATAAAGTCGGTTTTGCTCAAGCATTGATTGCTCGTCTAAGTGGAGGATATGAGACACCTTATATTTCTTATAATTATTTGCTCACTTCTCCTGTCCTGGATTCAGTTGTTGTGGGGGGAAGTGAGCATCAAAATACAACGAGAAGTTTCGATTATAAAAAGTCTTTAAGTAGTGAGTTGGAGTCGCAGTATCATCCTCGAATAAAAGATATTAAGTATAAATATAATGAATGTCAGCCTGATGTTTTGATTGCTGAAGTTCGTTTAAATTATTATCTTGAGAATCGAAATGATATTTATGGTGAATTTGTGTTAACAAGCTTTTCATATGCCAAGGATAAGCCGATATCGACTCATCATTTTCCTTTTTCTAAGATGATTAAAAATATTGATAATCAATACATTGCAAGAATTCAGTTGGATGAACCTTTAAGGCGAGATATTCCCCACACTATGTATTTTGAATTACAAAATGAAGAAGGAATAAGACTAAGTATTGATAAAAGTGTTTATTTAAAAGAAATTGATTCTTTATTTTCTTTTTCAGATTAATAAAAAAAGGCCAGCTTCAGAGCTGGCCTTTTTGATATGTTGAAATCATTTATTGAAAAAATTATCGTTTAAATCTTTTTCAAAGCCGCTTCAAGGTCTTGAATCAGATCATCACAATCTTCTATACCAACACTAAGTCGAATTAAGTTATCGTGAATTCCTAATTCCGTTCTTATTTCTTTTGGCACAGAGGCATGGGTCATGATCGCAGGATGTTCTATAAGGGATTCAACTCCACCAAGACTTTCAGCGAGAGCAAAAAGCTTTACTTTCTCAAGAAATTTCTTTGACTCTTTAAGACCCCCTTTAATAAAAAATGTAATCATTCCCCCAAAACCGCTCATTTGTTTTTTGGCAATTTTAAACTGAGGGTGTGACTTCAAGCCAGGATAAACAACAGAGTCTATCTTTGGATGAGTTTCTAACCATTTTGCAATTTTGAGAGCATTTTTTTGATGGGCTTCCATTCTTAGGGCCAATGTTTTTATTCCTCTGAGGACTAACCATGAGTCAAAAGGAGACTGGCTTGGGCCCATTGAGTTTTGTAAAACCCATACCGCATCGTAAAACTTTTTATTATTTGTCATCATACAACCCCCAACCACATCACTATGGCCATTGATGTATTTTGTCATTGAATGGACGACAACATCTGCCCCCAAGCTTAGGGGGTTTTGAAAGTAAGGACTCATAAAAGTGTTATCTACGACACTCATCACCTTATACTTTTTGGCCATTTCAGAGATTTTCTTAATATCTGAAATTTTCAGCATAGGGTTGGTTGGAGTTTCTAGCCAAATCATTTTAGGTTTTTCTTTAAGGGCCTTTTCAACTGCTTTGAGATCAGTTGTATCGATAAATTCAAAATCATGTAAATGGCTAAAGACTGTAGTAAATAATCTATAGGTTCCTCCGTAGACATCATCTCCACAGATAATTTTTGAGCCCTTTGGAAGAGCATGCATCATTAAGCTCATACAACTAAGTCCAGATGCAGTGACAAGAGCATACTTTGCCTGTTCTAAGGCCGCTAAATTTTCTTCTAGACGAGTTCTCGTCGGATTATGGGAGCGGGTATATTCATAACCTTTATGCTTTCCTGGACTTGATTGAACATAAGTTGAGGTTTGAAAGATAGGAGGCATAATGGCCCCTGTTTCTTTATCTGGTTCTCCACCACTGTGAATGGCCTTCGTTGCAAATTTCATTTCATTTTTCATTATACTAACCTTCCGTTGTCACCAATAATATTTAAAATCTTTTCATCAAGAGCATCTTTAGAGTTTTCTACTTTGTAGTCGTGTGATTGCATCCATTCATCATTATATATTTTTGAAGCATAACGATTACCGGAATCGACCATAATCGTAAGAATTTTTTCGGGCTTGTTTAAACTTTTTGCGTATTTTATGGCCCCAACGACGGCAGAACCACAAGATCCCCCAGCATAGATTCCTTCTTCTCTTAAAAGTCTTCTTGTCATTTGAAATGATTCTTCATCTTCAACGACTACAAAATCATCAATAACATCAAAATTAACATTTTCTGGTAAAAAGTCTTCTCCAATTCCCTCTAAAACATACGAATGAGCTTCACCCATTTCTCCCGTTTTTTTGTAGTGGGCCAAGATTGAACCTTTACAATCAACGCCGACAACTTTCATGGAAGGTTTTTTCTCTTTTAGAAATTTACCCACTCCAGATATGGTCCCTCCTGTACCTACTGAGGCCATAAACGTATCAAACTCAGCATTTGTTTGTTCATAAATTTCAGGACCAGTTTGTTCATAATGACAGAGAGTATTGGCTTTATTCGCATATTGATTTAAAACAAAAGAGTTGGGAAGTTCTGCTAAAGCAGCAGCTACAGAGTAATAACTTCTTGGATCATCTGGCTCAACATCTGTAGGGCAGACGATCACTTTAGCTCCATAGGCACGTAAATTATCAATTTTTTCTTGGGATTGTTTGTCGGCCATAACAAAAACACATTTATAACCATAAGTATTAGCAAATAACGCCACTCCAACACCTGTATTTCCAGAAGTACATTCAACAATTGTTCCTCCTGGCTTTAGGTCACCATTTTCAACTGCTTTTTGGCACATATAAACTCCCATTCTGTCCTTAACAGAGCCTCCGGGATTCATATATTCAAGCTTCACATAGATTTCTGATTCAATATCTTTTGTGACTGAATTGAGTTTTATAATTGGAGTATTTCCAATTGCCGAAATAATGTTTGTGTTTTTAAATTTATCCATTTTAATTCTCCCTCGGTGTTATCTTTGTCCAGGTTTGACTTAGCTCTTTTACATGTTCAATAGGTGAGAGACTAAAGACTTCTGGAAATTCTAGAACTTGTTTGAAATTATTTTTTAAACCACTTTTTAATTTAAGTTCCCTTTCAATAAGAGATTGTTTGAGCTGGTTGAGTTGGTGATTATCATTCTGCGGGCTCCAGCTTTCAAGTTGATCTTGAATACATTTATTAAGCACAATGAAAGAGTCTTCATTAATGAGTTCACTCGCACTTTTTTTGAGCTCAAGAGCTTCTTTAAGTTTATTTTGGTCAACACTTGTGACTAAAAACCAATTGGAATTATCATGGTTTTTAAGTTCTTTTTGAAGATTAAGCGCTCCTAAAAAAGAGTCTTTTGTTTTATAGATAGCAATAATTGTATCAACAAAGTCTTCTACAAACTTATCACCNGTGACTTTATTAAGATAAGATAGGAGTGTTTTGACGCCGGAGGAAACAACTTTGTTAACAATTCTTTTTCCAAAGCTCATAGTATTGGAACGGTCAATTTTTTTTCCAAGATATTGAAAAATCTCAACAAAAGATTGATCAAAGAAAATTTGAATTCTATTAGCACTATCTAAAAAGTCTAAAAAATGTCCACCTGGGGGAGTATCTAAAATAATGGCATCATATTGGTTTGACTGCATTTGCATGTTGAGCTCTACCATCGCCAGTATTTCATTTAAGCCACCATAAGGCCGTGTTAAGATATTTAAAATTCGATTATTGAGTACATCTTCACAATTGTTAGCCTGGGCCACTCTTGTAAAGGTACTCGTTGGATCCATCAGTTCGACATAAAGTTTTAATTGCTCATTTTTTTGAAAGGGATCAGGAATAGGCAGGACCTTACCAGCGTCTTCTAGCTTGATATTAAGCAGCTCTCTCAATCTTTTCGCTGGATCAATAGTAATGAGGAGAACTTTTTGACCTTCTTGGGCCAATGTTATCGCCCTAGAGGTGGCCAAAGTTGTTTTGCCGACACCGCCTGTTCCACTGAAAATTTCAAATTTCCTAGCTGTTAAACTCACAATAATCCTTCTTTTGCTGGTGTTATACTAAATTTTCCACGGAAGGTACAAGGTCTTTTACAATTTGGGCGGAAGCGTTATTCATACAATAAGGTATTTGTTTAGGTGTTCTAGGCGCAAGGGCCTTTAGGGCCTCTTGTTCATTATAAATTTTCTCTTTTAAAAAGTCAGGTAAAGCTTCATCTTGATAAGAGTTAAGACAATTATTGCAATAAATATCTGTCTGATAGTTTGAAAGCGTCTTAATATCTTTTTCTAGTTCAGTTGCTTCATGAACAGCTAAAAGGGTAGGAAGGGTAATAATATTAATTTTAGTAAAGTCTTTTTGTTCTAAGGTTTCTAGCATCAGTTTAGTGTCTTGATAGACAACTCCACTTTCAAAAATATGATTAAAGTTTTTAGTGGCTTCTAACATGGTCAAAGCGTGTCCAGAAGAAGGAGAGTCAAGCACAATCGTTAACTGAGGATCATCTATTAACATTTCTAAGATCTGGCCTAAATAAATAACATAGGAGAAACCTGGAATCATATTAATAAGTGACTGGAAAAAAGGAGTTTTGACAACCCATTTTGCAATCGTTTCTGATTTTAGCTTTTTAGTAATATAACCTTTAGCACATTCTTGTAAATTAAGTGATAAAACGTTAAGGCCAAGCTCTTTGGCCAAGTCATCTGTGTTAAGATGTGATTCACTTGGTTTATTGATTTTGCTATTGGACAGATATAGGTAGAGATATTTTTTTTGGTTTTGTTCTAAAAACTTACAAAAAGATAAAGCTAGTGTTGTTTTACCAACCCCTCCTTTACCCGTAAATAAATAAAAACGTTTTAAATCATCCATGGAAGAATGATTAAAACAAATACATCATCGTTAGTAAAAGTTTAAAATACGAACCACGAATATTTTCTGTTTCATCTTGCTTTATTTCAAAAGGTAAGTGGTATTGAGCTAAAATTCCTGCTACAACTTTTTGATTAAGTCTTAAATCAACTCCTGCACCAGCATTCATTCCAAAAGTGTATTTTGCTTCAGATGTTTCACCGCTTGAGTTTTTTATTTGAGGCATATAAAAACCTAAACCAGCAAGAACAAAAGGTGAAAAGGCATCAAACTCGTACGATCTCCCTTTGATACTCATGGTGTAGCCTCTTAAGATTACCGCTTTGCCTTTGTATTCATGTTCAGAATAGTGGGCATTGAGCATCAAATCAAAAGAATAACTCGCCGTATAGGTATAGAGTAAGTCGGCGGCAATTTTGTTATCGCCTTTCTTTTCAAAGTTTCCTAACAGAAAAGTTTGGCCAAGGCCAAAACCAATAGCATGTTTGTGAACTTCTCTTTTGGCGGCACTTACAGCTTTACTGGCTTCTTTTTCTGACTCAGAGTTTTCTTTTGCAGAGGCAACTGTTGTGATAAATAAAAAACTCATGGCGATAAAGGCCATGAGTTTTAAAAATATATTTTTTTTCATAATAAACTTATTATTACTTTTTATTTAAGATACTAGTTTAAAGTTGTTGTGTTTGTTTCCATGCTATTAAGATTAACACTATTGTTATTCATAAAAGCAGGCATTGAAGACTCTTCTTTCTTTTCAGCAGCAGCTTCGTTATCTTCAGCAATTGAAGTTGGAAAGTTAAGATTCAATTGAGCTTCTAAGCCTCTGATATATCCAGTAAGAGTTCCTTCTTCAGCTCTGATAACTCTTTTAAGAAGTTCTGTATCACCAGGCTTAAGTGACTTTCTTTCTTGGTCAGCAAGAAGTTGAAGTTGAGTTGTGTATGTAATGTCTTTTTTAGTTTTATTGTCGATAACTTGTATCTCATTACCTTCTCTGATGATTTGAGCAATTTCTTCAAGAGTTACGTAACAAGATTGAAAAGTGTCGTAAAGTTTTCTGTTTTGGTACCTTTTAATAATTCTAACGTCTTTCATTTGGTGTTCCCCTATTTTTTTTCGTCCTTATCATACCAAAGTATTCTAAGGAGCATTTTTATCAAATATTTTGTACTTACGTAAGAATAACGTGTAGCACATCTAAATTTGTGAAACCTACATACACGGCAATTACAAAAAAAGTCAACCCGCTTAGTCAAAAAAAATGAAATATTGCGAAAATTTAGCGAAAATAAGTATTTTTTACTTATTGTTCCTTGTCTAATTAAAAATTATTTAGGGAAAACAGTGCCATTTATAACCTATTACAGGGTTTTTCATAAATTTTTTTTGTTCCCTCCCGATAGGGTTAAAGGGTGTTAAACACCTAAAATGTTGTTATTTTTAGGAAGCTTAAATGAAGAAACTAAACTTTAATTTGCGAATTTTAACCTTTATATCTCTTGCGCTTTGGTTATCAAGTTGTGCTCAAACCCCTAAGAAAAAAGAGGTTCCAGCGCAAAAGCATCTGAGTCAAAAGCAAATTGAAGAATTGAACCAAAAAACGATTGATCGTGTTTCGAAAAGGCTGGAAGAACTTTCTGTTGCGGCTAAAGCTTCTGGGCCAGATAAGGTTCGATTTTTGGCCAGTGATATGTACTTAAAAGCTTCTGCAGCATTAATGGAAGGGGACTATCAAACGGCAAACCTTATTTTTAAGCACCTCGTAAAATTGGCCCCAAAAGATTATTTTGTAAAACAAAAATATGCTATCAGTCTGATTAGGACTGGAGAAATTGAAGCTTCATTGAAAATTCTCGAAGAAGTTTTTAAGGCTTCAAAGAGAAAAGACTTAAAAGTTGGTTTGGTGCTAGGAGGGGTTTATTCCAGTCTAGGACAAGTAGAGAAGTCACGAAACGTATATAAGCGGCTTATTAGTATCCATAAAAAAAATGAAGAAGCTTGTATCTTTTTAGCAAAGTCTTATGCTTTGGAAAAGAAAACAAAACGAGCGGCAAAGCTCTTAAAAAACTGTAATAAAAGAGATCCTGGTAAGGGGATTTATAATTATTATATTGGCAAAATTTACGTTGATAAAAAATATTATAAAACAGCGAAGACTTACTTCCAAAGAGCGCTTAAAGAAGAGAATAAACTTCTCTCAAGCGGTTATGGCCTTAGGCTTGATAAATGAAGAATTAGGTCATGAAACAAAAGCTTTAAAGATTTATAAAAAATATCTTAGGAAAAATCCCAATGATACATTAATTTTATCTCGTTTAGTCCAATTGATGTTTACTCAAGAAAAGTTTAAGGAAGTTATTGAATATGCAGAACGCTTAAGTGATTATGAGCCAGATAACTTAAACCTTAAGGTTAAGCTTGGGATTTTGTATAAAGATGCTAAACAATACGATAAGGCAATCAGTATCTTTAAAGGTTTATTAGAGTTTGCTCCAGATAACGATAAAATTCTTTATTATTTAGGGGGAATTTATCAAGAGATTCAGGACTATGATAACTCTATCGATTATTATGGAAAGATCGCTAAGACGAGTGGCCTTTATCAAGATAGTTCATTTCAAATAGCGCAAATGTTATCGTTACTTGCTAAAAATGAATATTTAGAAGAAAAAGAAAATGGTCCTGGTCATGATAAGTTTTTAGCTTATATTAATAAGAAAATTAAAGAAATTGTTGCTTTTAAAGTCGACTTTAGCGTGGTTAAAGCTTCTTATTTTGAGAGTCTGGAAGAACATGATGAAGCTATCGATGTGTTAGAAGAGGTTAAAAATGAACAAACTTTTAATGATGAACATCGTTTTTATTTAGCGGCTCTTTTTGAAAAGGAAGAAGAATATTCAAAGGCTACCGAGCTTATTGAAGAGGTCTTGGATAAAGATCCCAATAATGCCCACGCATGGAATTTTTTAGGATATTCCTTATTAGAAAGAAATGAAAAGCTAGATATTGCTTATGAATATATTCAAAAAGCGATTAAGTTAAGTCCTAAAGATGGTTATATTAGAGATTCTTTAGGCTGGTATTATTATAAGAAAGGGAATTTAAAAAAGGCTTTAAAAGAGTTAAAAGTGGCGATCAAATTAGTGCCAGACGATCTTTCTATTAATAAGCACTTGGCCGTTGTCTTTTCTAATTTAAAGAATTTTAAAAAAGCAAAAGAATATCTTCAAAAGGCACTTGCTTCTACCAATAACGAATCAGAGCGAAAAGAATTATATGAGGCTTTAAAAGAGCTGGAACAAGAAAGAGTCCCAGCAAGTTTTCATCTGATCAAAATGAATTAAGTTGTAATTTTGTTTTCTTAAAGAGATGATGTGGCGTATGAAAAACATTATCTTTCTCTTTTTTTTATCAAGTTGTTCTTTATTTAAAACTCATTATTTAGCTGGAGATCTCCGACAGGCCGTTAAAAAAGTTTGTTTAAATACGGCAGGAAAGGGNCGTCTTTTTATTAAAGAGAGAAAATATATTTTTTCTTATGAAAGTGCTCTTGATGAAAAGCATGCTAACTGGATTCTTGCTTTGAGTTTTCCCATGCATAAAACAGAAACTTTTAAAATTGACTGGAGTGAAGAAGGACGTGTTCGTTTTGAAAGTTCAATTGAAGAGAAGATCTTAAAAGAAAATTCAGAAATTAATCCCCAAAGTTTAGAGGTTTTTACACATGGGGTCGGAAAATTATTAAATGAAGTTATTGAATTGAAAACCCAAAGACAAACTCAAAGAACTGATTTTAAATGGAAGGTGAGTAGAAAAAATATTGTTGCAGTGAGCAGAAAAATGAGAATGACAGCAAAGTTTTCTAATTTAGTTTCTAATAGCCACTTTGGTTTAATCAGTGTAAGTTATCACGACTTAAACGATCAGACTTATAAAATGGATCTGGTCGTCAAAAATTGTTTTAAATGATGTAAGATTTTTTGCTACTTTGCGTAATTAGTGCCAAAGCGCACTAGTTGTCAGAACTAGTCAAATTTTATAGAACATTTAACTAGTTAAAATAGTTCGACAAAAAAGGGGAAGCATATATGTACAAATTCGGTTTAAGTTTTGTAATGGCCTTTATGGTTTTGTTTACTAGTTGTACAAAAAAACAAAATTTTAAAGAGAAAGTTTTACAGATTAATGTTAGCGCTAAAGTTAAAGGACTAGATCCGGTTAATGCTGGCGATACTTATTCGAGTAATGAAATCGCAAGAGTTTATGAAGGACTTTTAGAATATCATTATTTGAAACGCCCTTACGAGCTGATTCCAAACTTAGCCGAAGCTATGCCTACTGTTTCTGATGATGAACTTACTTATACTTTTAAAATTAAAAAAGGTGTCATGTTTCACGATAATAAATGCTTTCCAGGAGGAAAGGGACGTGAATTAAAGGCTCAAGATTTTGTTTATTCTATTAAAAGAATGGCTGACCTCAATAATAATTCAACAGGTTGGTGGTTATTAGATGGGAAAATTGCAGGTTTAAATGAGTGGAGAGAAAAATATAATGGAAAGCCAGCTAATTATGATGATAAAGTAGAAGGTCTTCAAGCATTAGATGACTATACATTACAGTTTAAACTGACGACAAAATATCCACAATTTCTTTATTCTTTAGCGATGGTTTACACTTTTGCCGTTCCAAGAGAAGCCGTTGAAATGTATGGTGAAGAATTTTTAAATAATCCGGTTGGTACGGGTGCTTTTATGACAGGAGTTTATACTCAGTCTAATACAATTGAATATACAAAAAATCCTAATTATAGAGATGTGAGATATCCTACTGAAGGTTCTGAGGCGGACAAGAAGAAAGGATTGCTAAAATATGCAGGTAAGAAACTGCCTTTAGTAGATAAAATTAAAGTTAATATTATTACAGAGTCTTCTACGAGCTTTTTGAAATTTAAAAACGGAGAAGCTGATTTTTCTGCAATACCAAAAGATGATTTTAATGAAGTTGTTTTACCAGATAAAGGAATTACTGATGCTTTTGCTAAAAGAGGAATTTCTTTAGAAATTACTCCAGACTTAGATATCACTTATATAGCCTTTAATCACGACGATCCTCTTTTTAAGGATAATGTGAAGTTAAGACAGGCAATGAATCTAGCTTATAATAGAGTTGAGGCCAATAAATTATTTTATAATAATACTGCAATTCAGGCGCAAACGATCATTCCCCCAGGGATTGGTGGTTACCAAGAAGATTATGAAAATCCTTATCATGAATATGATTTAGAAAAAGCGAAAAAATTATTGGCCGAAGCAGGATATCCGGAAGGAAAAGGCTTACCAACGATTAATTATGAGACAACAGCGACAACCGTCTCAAGACAGATGTCTGAATTCTTCTCTAAGTCTATGAAAGATATTGGAATCAATATTAAAGTTAATACTAATACGTGGCCACAGTTAACTCAAAAAACTAAAAAGCGTCAGGCACAAATGTTTGGTATGGCCTGGTTAGGTGATTACCCAGATGGAGAAAACTTTTTACAACTTCTGTATGGGCCGAATGCTTCTCCTGGACCAAATGGAAGTAATTATAATAATGCTAAGTTTAATTCAGACTTTGAGAGAATGAAAAATATGCAACCAGGGCCAAAAAGAGCGAAGTTGTATGCTCAACTTGCTCAAAGAGTAGCTGAACAAGCCCCTCTTATTCTCGGAGTTCATCGTACTAGCTATGTTTTAAAGCATGCGTGGATTAAAAATTATAAGTTTTCGACATTTAACGCGGGGCATGCAAAGTACTATGATGTTGATCTTGAAAAGAAAAAAGAAGTTTTTGACTCTGGAATTTTGACAAAAGAACTTGAAACAAAGACCGCTTCCAATTAAAAAGAAGCTATTGCAAAGTTAAGTAGAGGAGTTTTTGGAAAATGAGTAATAACTGGAACTATATTATAAGAAGGATATTATACCTCATTCCCGTATTGTTAGGTGTGTGCTTTTTGGTTTTTATTCTGTTTAATGTTACAGCTGGGGACCCCGTTCTTATGCTTTTAGGTAAACACGGATCTCCTGAGCAAGCTGCAGCGTTAAGGGAACAATTGGGACTAAATCAATCTTGGTTTATGCAATATGTGGATGTTGTAAAGTCGGCATTTACCTTTGACTTTGGAAGATCTTGGTCAACTAAACAAGAGATCTCTTCAATGATTGCTCATGGAGCCATTCCTTCTTTAACATTATCACTTCCAGCTTTTTTTCTTTCAACTGTGACTAGTATCTTATTTGCTTTATTGGTTGCTTTTTATAGAGGTAAAGGCATTGATTTGTTTATTCGTGTTACTTGTATTGCGATGATGAGTATTTCCTCACTGGTATATATTTTAGTTTTTCAATACTTATTAGCCTATAAGTGGGGGCTTTTTGAAATCTCAGGATATGAGTTTGGCTTTCCTAATTTTATTTATTACGTCTTATTGCCAATAATTATTTGGGTTATTTTAAGTTTAGGACCAGATATTAGATTTTATAGAACTTTGATTTTAGATGAAATCTATCAAGACTATGTAAGAACGGCACGGGCGAAAGGTCTTACAGAAAAGAAGATTCTTTTTAAGCACGTTTTGAGAAATGCTATGATCCCCATTGTGACTTATACAGTCGTTCAATTACCATTTCTTCTTTTAGGAGCTCTTTTATTGGAAAGCTTTTTTAGTATTCCAGGTTTAGGGGGAATGACAATAAATGCGCTAAACTCATCAGACTTTCCTGTCTTGAAGGCCATAACCATCTTATCAGCAATTGCTTATATCGTTTTTACTCTTATTCAAGATATTATTTATACAATTGTTGATCCAAGAGTAAAGTTACAATAGGGATAAATATGTTAGAACAAACAGCTGCTGAAAATATGGAAGCAAAACTAAATGACGAAATAAATACAATTGGTAAAAGTCGTTCTTTGTGGGCAGACGCTTGGCATCGTCTTGTACAAGATAAAATAGCAGTGTCTTGCTTAATAATAGTGGGATTATATGCACTTGTGGCTTTATTATCAGGTTTGGGCTTAATTGCGGCAGACTGGTCACAAGAGGTTGGACCCAGTTATGCTCCTCCTTTTGAAAATTGGGATTATATTTTGGGAACAGATCTTTTTGGAAGAAGTGTTTTAACAAAAGTTATTCATGGAACTCAAGTTGCTATGAGTGTAGGGCTTGTCTCTTCTTTAATTGCGATTCCTATCGGAGTTGCTTTAGGTGCTCTTGCAGGTTATTTTGGAGGTTGGGTTGATGAAGTTATCGTTTGGTTTTACACAACTGTTTCTTCAATCCCGGGAATCATGCTTTTAATGAGTATTGCTTTTATTTTAGGTAAGGGAATTACAACTGTTTATATTGCTCTGGGCTTAACTTCTTGGGTTGGTTTGTGCCGTCTGATTAGAGGTGAGGTCATGAAGCATAAAAATCGCGAGTATGTTCAAGCAGCATCAGCCATTGGAGCAGGACATCCACGTAAGTTGATTAAACATATTATTCCTAATGTAACTCATATTGTCATCATTTTTACATCATTACAGTTTCAGGTGGCCATCAAGTCTGAAGTCATTCTTTCCTACTTAGGGATTGGGGTTTCGGGTCAACCAAGTTGGGGTACAATGATAGATGATGCTAAATTAGAATTAGCAAGAGAAGTATGGTGGCAGCTTGCTGGTGCGACTGTGGCAATGTTTGTTGTGGTTTTAGCCTTTAATATTTTAGGTGATGCCTTAAGAGATGCTCTTGATCCAAAACTAAAAGGAAAGTCATAATTATGAGTGATTTGTTAAATATTAAAAACTTAAGTGTTGATTTTAATACTCCACATGGAGTTGTTCGAGCAGTAAATAATGTCTCATTTGATGTTCCGATGGGAAAAACAATAGGTTTAGTTGGTGAGTCAGGATCAGGGAAGTCGGTAACTTCTTTAGCTGTTATGGGTCTTATTCCAAACCCTCCAGGAGAAATTTCAGAAGGACAAATTCTTTTTGAAGGAAAAGATTTGGTGACTATGCCTGAAGCCCAAATGAGAAAAATCAGAGGAAATGATATCGCTATGATTTTTCAAGAGCCTATGACTTCATTGAACCCTGTTTTTAAAGTGGGATCGCAAATAGCTGAAGTGCTTATGTTACATATGGGGATGAATCCAAAACAAGCATGGGAAAAGTCTGTCGATTTATTAAATCAAGTTGGAATTCCTAACCCCAAAGCATCCGCACATAAATATCCTCATGAGATGAGTGGTGGCCAAAAACAAAGAGTTATGATTGCGATGGCCATTGCATGTGAGCCTAAACTACTCATTTGTGATGAGCCTACTACTGCCTTGGATGTAACGATTCAAAAACAAGTTATTGATTTAATGTTTGATCTTCAAGATAAATACAATATGGGGATGCTTTTTATTACTCATGATCTTGGGGTTATTGCAGATATTGCGGATGATGTTGTTGTTATGTACCGGTCTAATCTTGTAGAAAAAAATACGACAAAAAAGATTTTTACCCATGCAAGCCATCCCTATACCAAAGGTTTAATCGCCTGTCGTCCGGCTTTAGATAAAAATCCAACCCGCTTACTTACAGTAAGTGATTTTATGGATGAAAATGAAAAAGAGCTTATTGTTCCGCCTGAGCGAATGAAAAAAGTGGATAAGGTTTATAAGTTTAATGAAGAAGAAAACCCTATTCTTTTAGAGGTCAAAGACCTACACGTTCATTTTCCTCTTAAAGGGGGAATCTTAGGGCGAACTGTAGATCATTTTAAAGCAGTTAATGGTGTTTCTTTCAAACTTAGAAAAGGAATGACTCTAGGATTAGTTGGAGAGTCTGGTTGTGGGAAAACGACTTTGGGAAGGGCCATTTTGAGATTGATCGAACCAACAGCTGGAGAAGTTATTTATAACGGGGCCAATATTACCAACTTAGATAAAAAGCAAATGAGGGCCATGCGATCAAAAATGCAAATTATCTTCCAAGACCCATACTCGTCGCTAAATCCAAGAATGACTATTAAAGATATTTTGCTTGAGCCAATGGATTTACATAATATTGGTGCTAATAAAAAAGAAAAAATTGAAAAAGCAAAGTGGTTGATGGAAAAAGTTGGCCTTAATGCTGATCAACTTAGCCGTTACCCTCACGAGTTCTCTGGGGGGCAAAGACAAAGAATCTGTATTGCTAGAGCATTGGCCGTTTCTCCGGACTTTATTATTTGTGACGAATCAGTTTCTGCTCTTGATGTTTCCGTTCAGGCCCAAGTCCTTAATCTTCTTTTAGACCTCCAAGAAGAATTTGGTCTTACTTATATATTTATTTCTCATGACTTATCAGTTGTAAATTTTATTTCTGATGAAGTCGCCGTTATGAATAAAGGCGAGTTTGTAGAGTTGGATAAGGCCAATGAAGTTTATTTAAGGCCAAAACAGCAGTACACTCAAAATTTGCTTTCAGCGATACCTAAGGGAATCCCTAAAGAATTATTGGCCGAGCAAAACTCTTAGTTTTTTAGAACGTATTCAGAAAAGCTTATTATTTGAAATCTCATAGCACCCTTAAACATAGGGTGTTTTATTTTGATTTAAAATCAAAACCTTTAAGATTCTGTTGATAAATTCCGATAATTTACCAAGGCTTATGCCCGAAAAGGAATTTGAAACTTAAATGGAATTTAATGTTAAAGGTATCACATTCACTCAAGATGATCTTGTGACAATTAACTTATCTGATATAGAAGTTAATACTATTTCACATGCTCATTATTTTCACTTCTTGCCTGGAAAGTCAAAAGCGATATTACTTTTACGAGCTGGTGATTATCTCGATAAGGAATTTGTTGAACGCTTTAAAAAGAAAGGTCTTGCTAGCTTATATTGTCTGGAAGTGACAAGCAGAGAAGAGGTTCAAAAGTACAAAACCTTGTGGGGACAATTTAAGGTTCAAAGGACTCAAAAACAAAAATTACTTTTTAGGGATGTTATCCTCAAGAAAGTTGCTGAGGATTTTTTAATTCTAGAAGAAAAATCTTTTTTAAGTTTTGTCATTGCTTGTTTTGAAGAGTTCAATATTTATTCGCAAGACTTTATCTATAATTTTCAAAATGGAAGTTTGATCCTTTATAATAGGGCCTTGCTAGTAAGCGCATTAAATTCGCTTGTTTGTTTGGCAACAGACTATACGGATTATTTATTTATTAAAGACTTTTATAATCTTGCTTTTGGAATGGATAGTGGATTTATTTTAAAAGAAGCTCCAAATTTTATGCTTATTAGTGCCTGTGAAGCGGAGAGAAAGTACCCAGGAAGTGGGCAAGAGTATCTTGAAAAAAATAAACGCTCGGAGTTTGAGATAAAAAAATTTCTTAATCATCCTTTGACATCCTTTGAGCTGGTTAGTGAGTTTAAAGAGAAATTTATATTTCCAGAGCTTATTGAACATATAAAAATTCATCATGAAAAAAGAGATGGCACAGGCTTTCCTTATGGCCTGTATTATTCATCTTTGAGCGATACTGAGACTTTACTTTCATTTTGTGATTATTTCGTTCCTTTTGAAGAACATCATTTTCATAAAGGTGATGGAAGACTTCTTTTGGATAAGAACTTTCAAAGCTTTACTCAAAGTTCTTTCTTTTCCAGTTTACCGGTTCAGCACTTTTCTTCTAGTTGGCAGGGCGTTTTAAACTGGAGTTATTTGTCTCAAAAGGCGGTAAGTGAGTGAGTGAGAATAAAAAAATTCATATTCTTAATTTTGCTCAGCAAATAAATCCCCGATTTGAGGATTATCTGGCCGACAGTCGTTTTCAGGTTATTGGCATTGAAGACTTAGGAGAAAACACGCCATTGGACTATATTATTTGCTCAAGCTTTGAAGAAAGTGTTGAGCTAGAGTCTCGCTTTAATACACTTAAAAATAATATTAAAATCATCTGTTTGGATAGTGGTTTACAGCTTAAGAACTTCTTTTTAAGTAATGGACGTCTCGTTTTACAAGATGAATTTTGGGAAAGTGGAATTGACAGTATCATTTTAAATAAGTTCTTTTTTGAAGAGATGAGTATTCATTTAGATGAATTTTTGGGGGAAGGGCACAAAGATATTACTGGTTTTAAAGTTATCAATCATTTGGTAACAGGCGAGTTTGTTGACGATATTTCACTGAGTGCCTTTGAGAATGGATTTAATCTTGTTTCGATAAGAAGTTTTGTCGATCATTTGATTTATTATTATACCTATCTAAAACAATCTGGTCTGGCGGCAGTTCCTTTTGAGTTTGAGTATACAACATATAAGGGATGTTTTGTCGTAAATGTACATGCCAATGTGAAAAACTTTGTTGCAGAATATTTGATCGACTCTTTTGGAAGTATGAGTGCAAATAATCCCCTTAATTACTTACTAGGAGTTGTACAGAGAAGTTGTCACTTTTTAGATATAACATATTTAGAAGAATATAGTAAAATTGCATTCACAGGATATTTTCTTAAACAAAGTGAAATGTCAGGAGTTGTTTTAAATAATATTAAAATGTCTTCACAGATCCTAAGTGAGTTAAATGAAAAAATTTCAAAATTTTCACTTCAATCAGATAGAGAACAAGCACAAAAAAAGAGACAAGAAAATCTCACAAATAAAAGCTTGCCCGGAGGAATATTAGAAATAGCGTCAACTCTCGATGAAGATTCATATCTTAAAGACAAACCTGAGGAAGCGAAACAAATACTTGATTTTATGGTAGAGAAATTCTCTACAGACTTTCCTGATAAGGATATTTCCGAGTTTAGAAAGGAAGATCTTAATAATTTTCTCCCTGCCTTTGATAATGGTCGTCTGGTTGATGAGCTAAATCCAGCTGATAAAGACTTTCTGGTTGAAAGAATTAAAAAGTCCAATCTTTTAACAGCCTTTGATGATGAAGTCATTCAAGCACGCCAGTCACTCAAAGAAGACCCTAAGGCGATAGCGGCGTTAGAAGAAACGATGGGACAAAAGTTAGCAACTGAATTGTCGGATAAGCTTTCTTTAAATGATATTAATCAACTATTAAAAGACAAGCAAAAAGAAGATGAAAAAACTGAAGCTCTCGGGCAAGAATCACTTTTTGGAGAGTTTGAGCCAAGTGTTCCTCGTTTTGCAACTGATGATGCATTTGAAGATATTGAAGTTCCTTCTTTTCAAGAAGAGAATTTTGATGAACAGATTAACCTTTCAGATGTTATAGAGGACCTTGATACTGATATAAGACTTTCAGCAGATCCACCTATAGCTGATGAGTTTGAAAAAGTACCTGGTTTTGAAGAAGAAAACTTTGAAGATATGCTCACAACTGTAGAAGGTAAATATGAAGAACCTGAAGAGTCCTCTCAGTTAGTTAAGGGGGATAAGGAAGAAAAAGAGGCCATGTTTAGAGTTGGAGGATCAGAAGATGACCCTGAAGATGCAACTTTAGTTAAAGGTGGTAAGGAAGCAGCTGATGACTTTGTTCAGGTGATCTCTTCATTGAAAGATGAAGATAAAGATGATTTTATCAAAGTTTTTTCGAATTCTTTTTCAGAGGAAGCTAAGGGTAAAATCACTCATTTTACTTCATCCTCTGATCCAAAGAATCATAAAAATACGATGAAGCTCTTAGTTAAGAGTTCATTGGACCTCAATGATAGGATGGATGATAAGGTTAAGGCCTTTCTTCATCGAGAGGCACCTGAAAAACTTTTAGATAAAATGAATAAATTTGCCAGTGACCTTGGCAAACCTATTGCTGAACTTGAAGAGGAAGACTTTGAGAGCTTTAATTCTCAAGAACTCCCAAAAGTCCTTAATAATCTTCTTGAAAATAAAGATGCTATTGAAGAATTTTCTAAAGATTTAGCTTCTGCCGATGAGTACCAAATCCAAGATTTTCCTGAGGAAAACTTTAAAACAAAATTTATTCAAAAACTTGAAAATAAGCTTAGAAGTTTAGATGGGCTAGAAGAGAAAGATGGAGAATTTTTTCTTTCAGATAATAGTCAGCTTTCTGAAGATGGCGTTAAGCAAGTCATTAAAGAGTTAATAACAGAGAGCTTTGAAGATGAATTTAAGTTTGGAAATGCTTCTGTAGAGGAGATTGATGCCAAATCAAAACAAATTATTTCAGATCTCTCAAACACATTAGACCTTGATCCTGAAGCATTAAAGAGTTTAGTTACGCAAGCAGCGAATTTAGTGAAAGATAAAGAAAAAGAGTTGGTCGCAGATACAATTTACTCAGGTGGAGAACAGGAAGAGTGGCAACAAGAAACTAATTCTAAATCAGAAGCAGCTTTGATTTCAAAACTCAAGTTGATAGAAGATGAAAATAAGAAATTAAAAACCAATTTAAGTGCTCTTCAGCTTCAAATGAGTGCTAATGATGAAGTGAAAAGAAAGTTTGACGCGATAGATTTTGATGCTAGTGAAGAAACTCCACAAGAAGAAGTACAGAATCCGGACCTTTCACCTGCTTTAAATGAAATTGAAAAAAAACAAGTTGTTCAAGCTATTGCCGATGGAGAACAGCTTTCACCAGAGTTGGCCGATAAATTAAAACAATCAATAGAAAGAGAGAATAAAGTGATGGAGCTTGCTAGACAGGCTGAATCACAGCTTAAAAAAGTTCTTCATGATTCAGAGAAAAAAGATGCCTTATTTAAGGTTGAATTAACGAAAGCACAAAAGGCCGTAAAAGCTAAAGAAATGGTGTTAGATAAAGCAAAAGAGTCTATGAAAAATCTTGTGTCTAAAAAAGATCAAGAGATTTTGAATTATAAAAAACAAATAAATGATTTTAATCAAAAACTTAAAAATGATCAGTCTACCCAATTAAAGTCTCAGCTTAAAAAGGTTTCTTCTGAGAATGAAACTTTGGCCAAAACAGCTGAAGTTTATAAAAATAAATTAGAATCAATGGCCAAAAATATTGAAGCTCAAAAGAAAGACGATTCAAGTTCTCAAATAAATGAAGAAAATCGTAATCTCAAGCGCATGAAGAATCAGCTGGAGAATAAATTAAATGTTGAAACAAAGCAGAAAAAGTCACTTGAAGAAAGATATGAAAAGGCCAGACAGGCAGAGTTGAAAGCAAGAAATGAAGCTCAAGCAGCATCCGGGGAGTTAAAGATAGCTCAAAATCAACTCAGACTACTCAAAGATCAAAATGCAAAGTTGGTAAAGAGTGCGGCTTCTTCTGGAAGCTTAGACTCTTCAAAGCTTTCAAAGGAATTAGAACAACTTAAGGCAAAAAATCAAAAACTTCAGTCTCAATTAAATGAACAACGAAAAACTGAGATACCAGAGCCGCAAAAACCAAGCCTTAGTAAAGAGGACGTAGCTAAAATGCCAGCAGACCGTCTTAAAGGTGAGTTAGAAAAATCGATAAAAGAAGTTGATCATCTCAAAGACCAAAATCATAAATTACAAGAAAAAATTGAAGAGTTAAATAAAAAGTATAAAGATACTCCTGTTGTAAGTCCTGATGCGACTAAAGTCGTTGAGGCACAGGCTTCAAAAGAGGCTTTTGAAGAGTCTAAGGCCAAAAAAGAAGTTGAGGTGATGAAAGCGCAAAATGATCAATTACAAAATAAAATTAAAGAGCTGGTTGAAAAACTTAAAGCAGCAGATAAGGCCAACTCGGAGCCTACTTCGACTAAAGAGAAACGCCTCGATCAAAGTTTAAAGAAACTTAATAACGAGCTTACTAAGGCGAGACTAGAAGCTTCAGATAAAAAGAAAGAAGCTATGAAATATAAAGCAGAAGTTAATGGGCTTAAAAATCAGGTAAGTAAACTTACAAAAGATCTTGAGAAGGCCCAAAAGAAAGGTGCGGGTAAGAAAAAAGCGGCCTAAGCCTATATTTTTCTTGTCAAAACCAGCATTTCTTCTTATAAATAATCCTACATTTTATTTATGCCGTAGTGGTGGAATTGGTAGACACGCTAGACTTAGGATCTAGTGCGCAAGCGTGGGGGTTCAAGTCCCTCCTACGGCACCATTTAAAAACTCTCTTTTTAG